>JALOMC010000163.1 GCA_025455665.1 Chitinophagaceae bacterium
GCCGCCAGGATAGCAGTTGCCTGCTGGCGCTGTAGCATAGCACCCGCAATTTCAGTGGCATACGCCAGATGGCTGATGCGTGCCTCAATCACATTGATGCCTGCCATCTGCAGTCGCTCACTTACTTCTTTTTCCAGCATTTCATTTACCTCGCCGCTACTGTTGCGAAGCGTAATGCCGGCATCCTCATCTTCCAGATTGTCGTACGAGTATGCACTGGCAAGTTTGCGGATAGCCGCTTCGCTTTGCGTTTGCACAAAGGATTGATAATTGTCTACATCAAAGGCCGCCTTGAATGTGTTCTCTACTTTCCACACCACCACAGCACCTATTTCGATGGGGTTGCCATGCTTGTCGTTTACCTTAATGGGTTTCACATCCAGATTATTGGCCCGCAGCGAAATCTTCTTTTTAGTAAAAAATGGATTGGCCCAGAAAAAGCCACTCTCCTTCACCGTGCCGATGTATTGACCAAACAGTACCAGCACCCGGCTGCTGTTAGGCTCGATAGTAATAAAACCGGTGGAAGCCAGCAATGCAGCCGCAATAAGTACCACGCCGCTCACAAACGCCCACGCTGTACCCAATGCCGCCAGGGCAATGCCACCCGCCAATGCCAGTACCGCCGCCAGCAAAACAAACCAGCCCGACGATACCCTTTTCATCTTTTCCATACTTCTGATATTAAAATGATATCAAAATTATGTCAGTTATTTCGATTTTCCAAATGGGTGCGAGGTTGGGCCGGGAGCACTTTATGGTGGCCCCTTATCAGCTGATCGATTTTTGCAACAGCCATGGTACCTGCCATGCAAACCCAGCCACAACCATGCCGGCACCGGCCACCGGGGCCTGCTGCCACCCGACCAAACTGCCCGCTCCGCAGCCGATGCCACATGAGCCGCAGCTAAATGGATAAATGCACAAAGCACCTCCTGTCGACCCGCGAAAGCTGACGCGGCGTGGAGATGCTTTGCAGCAGAAAGGTAATGAAGTACGGCCAACTGCCTGGCGGCAATAGCCCACGCAACAGCCACAATAATGGTTGCAGCCTCCCCTGAACACCCCCACCATCTTTCCCTGTCACCGCTTTCAATCGGCTAAAAGGGCCTGCCGCTTGCCTTTCCTTCAACGGCATTTCATTTTACCCGGATAAACGCAGAAAAATCCTGTAAAACATGGAGAGAATTCAAAATTCCATCGAACATCTTGCCGCTTAGGTAGTAGCCTGCCCACATTAAATGCCCGCATTCCTCTTTTCTATACCTCCCTCTATGATCCAAATAAGTGTCGCTGCTAAGCAAATACAGGTGTTTGCTTCTGTGCTATCTACCTTGCTCATGGCCATGCCAATGCAAGGTGTCGGTCAGAAAATTGGCATCAACAATCCTAATCCCGCAGGACTCATTTCGCTGGCACCGGCCGGCGGAAAAAAGATCAGCTTTTGGGGCAATGCAGATGTGGCGCACTATGGCATGGCCAGCAGAAATTCTGACTTTCAGATTTTTTCAGACGCCCCATTCACTAATATCGTTTTTGGCACTGGCAGCAGCACAAGTTTCGCTGAATTCATGCGGATTACGGGAAACAACCAGGTAGGCCTGGGTACTACAGCGCCTCAATTCAATCTTGATATCATCGGCCGTTTGCGACTCAGTTCTTACATACTTCCTGAATATCAGAATTGGACCAGTGCCCTTCAACAAACTTATCAACCAGCCAATATTCACTTGAACAACTCAAGCAACACGGCCATTCTGGCAAGCATTGGTATCAACCGGGGCACATTTGGCTTCTATCGCACCAGCGACAACCGTTTGCTATTTGGCTTCAACCCGGCCGGTGCCATGGTAGTAAACGGCCAAACAGGAACTGACGGCCAAATATTAATGTCCAATGAATTTACAGCGCCCCCCACCTGGGAAAATGATGTGGTAGCTGATATGTACAACAACATTTATTTGGCTTTTTCTGCCAACCTTGTGTCGCCGGCAAACATCGGCGATGCCAGTGTTATGACCTTTGTAACACAAAAACCGCAATTCGGCTCGGAGCCGCCGTTGGTGGTTGATGTGAACAGTGCAACCAACGTGTTGGTGAAGTTTGATTTGCCAGGCAGCGCCGACTGCTGCGGCTATGCCCAGTTTCAGCTGAGCATACGCGACAATGGAGTGATACGTCGCAACTTTCGCTACAGCATTGCAGGCAATCAAAGCACTACCATCACCGGCTGTGCCTTGCTGCCACTTACTGCCGGCAGCCACAATATTCAGCTGGTGTTTACCAGAATATCAGGTCCGAGATTTCGATTCGAAGGAAACTTCAATACCGAACAATTCGGCATCCTGTCTATTCATCGGATCAGCGGAAAAACCTTTTAATAGTCATGAGTACGTCTGTTTCAAATAGATCCGCGTGTTTGCTGGTTGCGCTTTTGTACGGCACTTTGTCACTAGCACAAAATATAGGTTTGGCTACAGCCACGCCCACTGGTCCGCTCAGCTTTGGTGCGGTCAATCAAAATCTGATTTCGCTGGCCAACTTTGCGCATATAGATAAGAACGGAAACCAGGTCTACTTCACCACTTTAGAGGCGGGTGATTTCAACGTTGACTTCCGCTACCAAAATCTGTTGTTTGGCCATGGCCATACCAATGCATTTGTAGAAAGACTTCGGATCAATTCCAGCGGCATGGTTGGGATTGGTGTAAACAATCCTGCTTTTAATCTTGACTTGACCGGTAAAATAAGAGCCAGGTGGTCATCGGGTACGCAGGGCAATGCTGCCATTTCGTTTACCGATGCGGC
Organism: Chitinophagaceae bacterium; assembly: GCA_025455665.1. Lineage (GTDB taxonomy): Bacteria > Bacteroidota > Bacteroidia > Chitinophagales > Chitinophagaceae > Phnomibacter. Next base: position 2,809 of record JALOMC010000163.1, read on the forward strand.
AGAGTCCAACCTCTATTCCGACATCAGCATGAGCGGCACTAACATTGGTTTTGTACACGCATTACCCGGTTACCGATTACTGTACAATCCGACTACAGCCGCCATTGCCCTGAATGGAAGCTACGGCAGCCCGGATATGGTACTCACATCGGGCGGCAACAACGCAAGTGCTACCTGGCGAACCAGCAGCTATGGCACCATATACAATGGCGCCCGCCAACAATTCGAACCTACATCCTACCAACTGAACGCAAACGGCAGTAGCACTACACTTAACGGGCTTACCGTACAGCTACCTGTCACACTAATAGCCAAGGGCATACTTGACTATAGCGTTACCGTGAGCAGCATATTTTGCTTCACCTGTCAGCCTACGGTAATAAATCTTGAAATGCGATTTAACGGAGTGCCACAAATTGTAACTACACATACGATACTCAATGGATACACTACCACTATAAGCGGCCATGCCATTGTAAATACCTATGCCGGCGAACTAAGTATAGCCATCACCAAAATATCGGGTCCCTCATTGTCCATTCCGGCCAATGCGGGCCAATTATCCGGTATCACGTTCATCCCCATTCCCAACAAATGATACAGCTGATGAAAACACCACCAACAGCTAACAGCGCTTCTTTCAAATGCCGCTTTCCGGGCCTTTTGGCTGCAGGCCTCTGTTTTGCATTTTGCGCACAAGCACAGTTTGTGGGCATTGGCACCAATACACCCACCGCACCGCTAAGTTTTCAAAGTGTGTTGGGCAAAAAAATAGTACTACATGGGGATGGAAACGCCGCCCACACGGGCATTGGTGTACAATCGGGCTTCTTGCAGTTTTATTTGGGCGAACAAAGCGCCAAAATGCATTTTAATCAGTGGGGGCTCTTCGGCGTACCATCTATGACAGTGACCGGATCGGGCCAACTGGGCATTAACATGGCCAACCCGGAAGACAAGCTACATATTGGTGGCAACTTACGGCTTCGATGGGGCAGTAGTCTGGCTGATGCACCCGGCATTTGGATGGCCAATGGCACACCTGCAACAGATCCTTATTTTGTAGGCCTGGTAAGCAATAGCGATATCGGCATTTACCATGCGGGCCCCAACCCCGGCTACAAAATGTATTGGAACATTACCTACGGAAGTATGGGTATCAACGGCGATGTGGGTGCAAAAGGTTTTCAATTAACATCTGGCGGAGCGGGTGCTGCCACTGCGTGGAAAATGCCCCAGTACTACACCGACTTTACCAACCTGAGCCGTGAAGTTTTTGAAAATACAGGCTATGCCATCATAGCAAACAACGTATGGCAACAGCTGCCGGGATTAAGGATAACGCAGACCTACAGTAAGCCTACCAAAGTAGCCGTGCATTTTAATGTTTTTGCAAGAGCACCCGTTTGCTGCGCCCATGTGGAGTTTATGGTGGTTGTAGACTTAAATGGCGGGGGCCAGAAACAGTTTCGCTACTATATTGAAAACGGGACAGTCAACACCTTTCATGGAACCATGATGCTGGATATACCGCCGGGCAACCACACAGTAAGCATTGCTGTACTAAAACTGAATGGTGCCGACCTCGAACTTCCGGCCATTCAAGGAGTACCATCGAGCCTAATACTGCAGGCCATGCCGGGCTACTGATGGACCTGTTGGCAAATGACTGGCCTTCATCGACTGCAGCCCTGCTTCCTGCAAAGCCGACAAACAGCCACTCCACCGAGGCGTGTGCAGCCAGAATTACACGCAGCTACGCTATGGGAAAAACTGCGGCCAATGATGCAGGCCGGAGAATGTACAGGGGCGACTATTTATCAGCACGCCGCCCCCGATTGCTACTGCAACTTTTTCATTTCAAACAGGGCGGGTGTTTGGATGGTGCTGCTTTCAATCAGAATGCCATTGCCGGCATTGGTATGGCCCTTGTTGGTCAGGAAGAAGCCTGGGTGCATGTAGCTTTCGAACTGGTAATATGTTTTGCCGCCTTGCACCACTTTAATAGCGACGAATTTTGAGTCATCGCGGACATCGGGTATATCGCCAGCGGCCTCAATATTGGCAAACTGGCCATCGTACTGCTGCAAAAACAGTCGGTACTCCCGGCGTCCACTCACACTACCGCCCTCTTCGATAGCCCAGTAAAACCGGCGCTGTACGGCTACATGAATACTCACAAGATTTCCGGCGCGGGGGTCGGAAGGAGGCAGGTTGGCGAGTTGGCGATGGACGTACCATTTCAGCTCATTGTCATCATCATCTTTCAGATAGAGTGCCACCTGGGCGGCATCGGCCGTAAAGAGACGGCGAACGCCGGAATACCGGGTGCCAATACGACTGGTAGAAATAAGGCGCCATTTGTCGGGGCCATCTACCATTTGTACCAGGTAGGGGCCGCCTACCAGTGGATGTAAGGGGGGCTCGGCGTAGAGATTGCCGGGACCATCTTTTTTGCTACAGCTGCTTATCGACAAGACGAGCAGGGCCAATGGGAGGGTGAGAAGCATGCGAGGAAGTTTCATAGCGGTACTGAATAAGGCGTGATAAAAAATATGGCGGCAAACTACGCGGTGGCAACGATGCTGCCCGGCCCTAATGAGCTAATAGTGCGGCTGACTGATTGAACGGCTGGCGAAGGCCGCGTGGCCCGGCCCGGCCCTGCTGCCGATGGGCTGCGCTGCCTGGCGGGTGAGGCCCACGGGCCGAAGCCCCGGCGGGTAGCGCCGGGGCCGAGCGGCAGCGAGCCCAGAAGGGAGCGAACCGATGCTGAAAAATGCACCACTGCTGAGAGCCCCCCATCAACCGCCAACTTTTGACGGCCATTTGTTGTTTGGCAGTACCCCGCAGCGCTAATGAACTGTTAGGGGTACCTTCGCCCACCCTGTTTTGTACGCACTACTATGGCCAAGAAAAAAGTACCAGCATCAATAACCACCGCCCTGCCAGCTGCCGATGTGATAGACATTGTGGGCGCCCGGGAGCACAACCTGAAGAATATAGACCTGCAGATACCCAAAAACAAGCTGGTGGTATTTACGGGGGTAAGCGGCAGTGGCAAATCGTCGCTGGCGTTTGACACCATTTACAACGAAGGGCAGCGCCGCTACATGGAAAGCTTTAGCGCCTACGCCCGCCAGTTTATGGGCGATATGGAGCGGCCCGATGTGGACAAGGCCCGATGTGGACAAGATCAGTGGTCTTTCGCCCGTCATCTCCATTGAGCAAAAAACCACCAACAAAAACCCGCGAAGCACCGTGGGTACCGTCACCGAGATCTACGATTTTATGCGCCTGCTATTTGCCCGGGCGGCCGATGCGTACAGCTACGAAACGGGTAAGAAGATGGTGAAGTTCAGCGAGGAGGAGATCGTAGAAAACATAACCAGCAAATACGCGAAAAAGAAGATAAGCCTGCTGGCGCCGATAGTACGCGGTCGCAAGGGGCACTACCGCGAACTATTTGAAGACCTGCGCAAAAAAGGCTACCTGAAAGTGCGGGTGGATGGCGAGGTAAAAGACCTGGTGCCGAAAATG
>JALOMC010000164.1 GCA_025455665.1 Chitinophagaceae bacterium
GAAAATCTGCTGGATCAACAAAGATTCACCACGAATCAGATTACGCAGTTGCTGCAAACATTTACCAGTATACCGCTCATTCGCCGAAACGCTTGGCTTCGGTTTTCGTATAGGTTTTGATACAACCCTTTAGGAGCTTTGGGGGTTATTAAGGGTGCGCCTGGGCGTCAATACCTCTCTTATGAATCGAACCGTCGCGTTAAGCTTCCTTTTCCTCTTACTGCTGGCCTTCACGCACAAAACCACCTACACCCCCTTCGAGAAAGGCGTGCACATACCAGCCAGCCCGCAGTACCCCGGCGATGCCGTGAAGGGCTACGAGTACCTGGTAACCGGCGATTACCTGAAGAGTGGCATCCCTTTGCGGCTGTTTAACCTGAGTAAGCCCAAAGTACCCGACTACCTGCAGCGGGGCGGCGCCAATGCTGGTATTCCGCATTCGTTCACCGTCATCCATGCGCCCAATGGCGTACAGGTGGCAGCGCCCAATTGCCTGTTTTGCCATGCACAGGAGTTTGAGGGCCAGTTGGTGATCGGTCAGGGCAATTCGCTGCTCGATTTTTCGCGGCCCGGCCAGCCGATGCAAAAGCTGGGCGAACTGGCGCTGAAAGTGCTGGCCAGCCAAAAAGAACAAGAAGCCGCCGCCAACCTACTGGCCTATGGCAATGCCAGTGCCCCCTATCTGGTTACCGCCAGTGCTGGTGTCAACATTGCCGACCGCCTGACGGCCGTGCTGGCTTCGCACCGAAACCCCGCTACGTTTGAGTGGCTCGGTAAACCAGCTATACCGCTGCCAACAGAAGTAATACCAACCGATGTGCCGGCCTGGTGGCTGCTCAAAAAAAAGCACAGCATGTTTTATACCGGCTTTGGCCGGGGCGATTTTCCCCGGTTTTTGATGGCGGCCAACCTGCTGACAGTAAATGACACCGCTGAAGCAGCCAGCGTGCTGCCCTACTTCGATGATGTGCTGGCATTCATCAACAGCCTGCAACCGCCTAAATACCCGCACCCGATAGATGAGGCCCTGGCCGGAAAGGGCCAGCGCTTGTTTGAGGCCAACTGCAGCAAGTGCCACGGTACCTACGGCCCCGAGCCCAGCTACCCCAACCTGCTCATTCCGCTGGAGGTCATCAAAACCGACTCGGCGCTGGTGAGCAGCAATTTCAGCAGCCCGGAGTACATCAGCTGGTTCAAGCAAAGCTGGTTTCGGCAGGGGCCCCGCAAAGCCGACCTCGTGCCTTTTCGCGGATACATAGCCCCGCCGCTGGATGGCGTGTGGAGCACGGCGCCTTACCTGCACAATGGCTCGGTGCCCGACCTGCAAAGCCTGCTGCACAGCCAGGAGCGGCCCACTTATTGGGAGCGGAGCTTTGAGCGGCCCGTGTACAACTATCAGCGCATGGGCTGGCAATACAGCCCCCGCGACAAGCAAGCCAACCGGCAGACCTACAACACGACCCTTCGCGGCTACAGCAATGCGGGCCACTATTTTGGCGATAAGCTGACAGCCGACGAAAGAAAAGCCGTGATTGAGTATTTGAAAACCTTGTAAGCCGAACTTGCAGGCTCACTCTTTTTCACCCACGTTGGCCGCAGCAAATAAATCATCCATTCCTGCTACAGGTACCGCCATTGTTGGCCAATGGCTGGCGCAAAAAGGCTTGCAGCCCTTCGCTTTTCAGCAGGCCACCTGGCAGCACATTGTGGCTGGTAAAAGTGGCATTGTAAATGCGCCGACGGGTTGTGGCAAAACCTTCTCCGTTTTTCTGGGCGCCATCATTCAATACATAGATGAACACCCCAACAGCTGGCAGCAGCAAAAGCGAAACGGCCTGCGCCTGCTGTGGGTGACGCCGCTGCGGGCCCTGGCCAAAGACCTGGGCCGTGCCATGCAGGAAGTAGTGAACGAACTGGGCCTGCCCTGGCAAGTAGGCATCCGCAATGGCGATACCGATACCAGCGAACGGGCCCGCCAGAAAAAGCAGATGCCCGAGGTGCTCATCATTACCCCCGAAAGCCTGCAGCTGCTGCTGGCCATGAAGGGGCACGAAGTATTTTTTGAGCACCTGCGCATCATAGCTGTAGATGAGTGGCACGAGCTGATTGGCAGCAAACGCGGCGTGCAGGTAGAGCTGGCCCTGGCCTGGCTGGTGCAGCTGCAAGAGCGGCTGCAAAAGCCACCCCTGCAACTGTGGGGCATATCGGCCACCATTGGCAACCTGGCCGAAGCCAGCGAGGTACTGCTGCACCCACTGGGTGGCCAGGGCGTGCTGGTAAAAGCCGCCATGCGCAAAGACATCGCCATTCACAGCATCATACCCGATGAAATAGAAAAGTATCCGTGGGCGGGCCACCTCGGCATTAAGCTGGTAGAAAAAGTGGTACCCATTATTGAGCAAAGCACTACCACGCTCATTTTCATCAACACCCGCGGCATGGCCGAGCGCTGGTACCAGGCCCTGCTGGATGTAGCCCCCCAACTGGCAGGCGCCATAGCCCTGCACCATGGCAGTATAGAGCAGGAGCTGCGCCTGTGGGTAGAAGACGCCCTGCACACCCACAAGCTGAAGGCCGTGGTGGCCACTGCCAGCCTTGATCTGGGTGTTGATTTCAGGCCGGTGGACACGGTGATACAAGTAGGATCGCCCAAGGGCGTGAGCCGCTTTTTGCAGCGGGCCGGACGGGCGGGCCACCAGCCGGGTGAGGTAAGCAACGTATACTTTTTGCCCACCCACTCGCTGGAGCTGGTAGAAGCAGCCGCCCTGAAAGCAGCCATTGAAGCAGGTGAAATGGAAAGCCGCGATCCGCTGGCGCTGTGCTTTGATGTGCTGTGCCAGTTTTTGTGCACGCTGGCCGTGGGCAATGGGTTTGAAGCGCCCCAGGCACTGGCGGCTGTACAGCGTACCTGGTGCTTCAGCAGCATGACGGAAGAGGAATGGCAGCAGGTGCTGCTACACATTACCGAAGGCGGCAAAGCACTGCAGCAGTACGATGAATACCGCAAAGTGGAAGTAGAAAACGGCATTTACAAAATAAAAAGCCGGCGGCTGGCACTGCGCCACCGCATGAACATTGGCACCATTGTAAGCGATGCCATGATGAAAGTACGCATGCTGACCGGCGGCTATGTGGGGCATATTGAGGAGTGGTTCATCAGCCGGCTGGAGCCCGGCGATGTATTTACCCTGGCCGGGCGCAACCTGGAGCTGGTGCAGATAAAAGACATGACCGTACTGGTACGCAAAAGCAACCAAAAAAAATCGATTGTACCCAGCTGGATGGGAGGCCGCATGAGCCTGACGGCCAACCTGGGCAAGGTGCTGCGGGAAACGATGGGGCAGGCAGCTGAAATGGTGGCAAGCGGCTCCCTATTACCCCTATCCCCTGCACAGGAGCCGGGGGTGAGGCCTACCAACAACACCGAATCACCAAATACACCGTCTCCCCTCTCCCTTGGAGAGGGGCCGGGGGTGAGGCCCACCAACAACACCGCACCGTCACTCTCTATCGAAGATGCACCGGAGCCAAAGCCACAACCCATACCAAACCAAGCAGGCTACATGACCGCCAGCCCAGCGTGGTGGCCCTACTTATTGAAACACGCCAAAGAGATGCGCAAACAGCCTACGGCAGCAGAAAAGCTCTTGTGGCAAAACCTGCGCAATCGAAAACTGAATGGATACAAATTCAGAAGACAACACCCGGTGCTATTCTTCATTCCCGATTTTGTATGCCTCGAAAAAAAGCTGATTGTAGAACTGGATGGAGCCATTCATGCCGATGCCGATCGTGCCAAGGCCGACTTCTTCAGAGCCTGCTTGCTGTCCGAACATGGCTACAGCATCATTCGATTTTGGAACAGTGAAATAGAAAACAATCAAATGGCAGCGCTTGAAAAGATCAGCAGCAGCCTCACTGCCAACGAAAGTGTTGCTGCCATTCAGGAAAGGCTTAAAAATGCGAGGCCCGAATGGTGGCTGGAGTATGTTGGAGAACGTGAGATGTTGCAGGATGCAGAAAGCAAGGCTCTTTCACGCACACCCGGCCTCACCCCCAGCCCCTCTCCCGGGGAGAGGGGAGCAAGCGCTGTGTTTCACTCAGGTCATCCGCATTCGGATGAAGGGAAGGATACAAGCGAACACGCAAAGCGAATGCATTTGAATACAGAAGTTGATTCACCCGAACTCCAGGCCCTCACCCCGCTCTTCCAACTGCAGGCCGAACTATCGCACATACCCGGCCAGCACGAGCTGCTGATAGAGCATCACGAAAGCAAGGAAGGCTACCACCTGCTGGTGTACCCGTTTGAAGGCAGGCAGGTGCACGAGGCCATGAGTGCCATCCTCGCCTACCGCATCAGCCGGGTGGTACCCATTACATTTTCTATAGCCATGAATGACTATGGCTTTGAACTGCTGAGCGACCAACCCATACCAGTAGACGATACCAATGTACATGACCTGTTCAGCACCGATGAGCTGCTGACAGCCATGCAGCACAGCGCCAACCATGTAGAGATGGCCATGCGCAAGTTTCGCGACATCGCCGTTATTGGCGGCCTCGTATTTCAGGGCATGCCAGGCGAACAAAAAAAAGCCCGACACCTGCAGGCATCGGCTTCGCTTATTTTCAAAGTGTTCAAAGACTTTGACCCCGACAACCTGCTGCTGCGGCAGGCCTACCAGGAAGTGTATGAACAACAAATGGAAGAAGTACGACTGCGCACTGCTCTGCAGCGCATTTTGCAGCACCCCATCATCATCCGCTGGCCGGCACGGTTTACCCCGCTCTCCTTCCCCATCATAGCCGACGGACTCAACCGCAATAATCTATCGTCGGAAAACCTGGAAGCCCGAATCAAAAAAATGGCTGCAGCACTCAATGAAAGTTAGGCCCGTCGTCGTGCCTTTTGTATCTTACCAGTGTTGGTGCTTAAAAGCCATTTACCCATTATGCGATATTTTTTTGTTTTGATAGCCGCATGGACCTGCTGCAGTATACACAGCTCGGCACAGGCCATTCGCCTGCAAAACATGACCGCTTACGATGTACAGGACAAACGCTTGTACATCGGCATCGACAATAAGCTGCGGATGCAACCACCCCGATCGGTGGATAGTGTGTATGGCGAAGGATGCCAGGCCCGAATAGCCGGCGATACCATTTTTGTAACCGTACAAACCGAAGGGCCAGTCGCAGTGGTTGGGCGCACCAAAGCAGGCCTGCTTCGCTTTGAATACCAAGCCGCCCCTCTACCGGCGCTTCGGCTATACCTCGAAGGCCACGCCCCGGGTACTATTTTTCTGTCGAGGTTTATTTATGGCCAAAAGCTGATGATAGAAACCAATGGTAAGGACTTTTGGAGTAAAGTGAAAGTCATTCGCTTTGCGGCCGCCATCAACAACCAACCGGTGATCAACACCGGTACCGCCCCCAACAGTGTACTCACCGATGCCATTAAGCGGGCCCCGCCAGGCAGCCAGCTGCTGATCACAGCAGTAGAACTAGAGCACAAGTATACCCATCGCCGAAGAATGTTTACCACCAACCAGGTTATGATTGTTCAATAGATTTCTTTTTGTTGGCGAACACAATTCGGAGGAAAGTGAGCCTTTTGCAGTTGACAGGAGCGTTGGGGAATGATGATTGAGGATTGATGATTGATGAATGACAGGATTAGTTGGCAATTTACAATACGCAGTTGGCAGGGACGTTGGGGAATGAGGAATGACAGGAGTAGTTGGCAATTGGCGGTTTGCAGTTTGCAAGGGCGTTGAGGAATAAGGAATGAGGAATGACAGGAGTAGTTGGCAATTTGCAGTAGGCAGTTGGCAAGGGCGTTAGGCTTCCTTCGTTTTGACCTTGACCTCAACCTTGACCTTGACCTTTGCCTTGTCCTCCGATTCATGAGCTGCCTCCTACGTCGGCATGACGCAGCACCCAAAACCCGT
>JALOMC010000165.1 GCA_025455665.1 Chitinophagaceae bacterium
GGTGGTACCGTCTATGGAAATAATCAGTCGGTCGAGGCCGCTTTCTACCGTTTGGCGGGCTTTTTCATCGGAGAGGTAGTGGGCATTGGTGCTGGTAGCCGTATACACACCCTTTTGGTGGGCGTACTGCACCATGTCCAGAAAATGCGGGTTGAGGTAGGGTTCGCCCTGAAAGTAGAAGATCAGGTACAACAGGTCGTGGTGGATATCGTCGATGGTTTGCCTGAAGAAATCCTGCTGTAACATGCCGGTGGGGCGGGTAAACTCCCGCAGCCCGCTGGGGCACTCCGGGCAGCGAAGGTTGCAGCTGGTAGTGGGCTCAAACGATATCGAGATCGGCAGGCCCCACTGTATCGGTTTGCCGGTCAACTTGCTTAACTGAAAACTGCTCCACACCTTGGCGGCATTCCAGATGCGGCGAAAGCTGAGCTTGCTCAGCAGGTTGATGCTATCGTTCCAATTGAAGTACACAGCGGCAATTAACGGCGACGGCGAAAATACTGGTAACAGACTCAGTAGGTTGGCAAAATACCATGGCGTGCCTATATTTTTCCCTGATTGAAAAAAGCCATTTAGCGGAAGTAGGTCACACCCACCACCGAGTCCTGGTGAATGGGGCCCGTAAAGCGGCTATCTCGGGCATTGTGCCGGTTGGCACCCAGCACAAACAAATGCCGGGCCGGTATCACAAAAGCATTGCAGTCGTTGATGCTGGCGCTTGAGTCGATGCGGGCCAGCCACGATGTTTCGGCCCGAAGCGGGTAGTCTTGCAATTTCAGCGACTCAAATTTGGTTAGTCGCCTCCTGAGGGCGGCTGCTTCAACCGGGCTGAGCGGTACAGACAGCCTTTCACCAGGAAAAATCTGGTCATTTCGATCGCCATAAGCTTCCAGCAGCTCCAGCGGTCGTTCTGTTTCCAATTCATACGTCAGCCAAATTTTACTACTGTCGTCTATCATCCTTCCATTCACATAGCAGCGTCCGGACCGCAATTGTACGGTATCGCCCTCTTGTGCCACACACCTGAAAAGGTAAATAGCCTGCTGCTGTTCTACCTCATCATGCACACGAAATAGTACAAACCTACCGGTTGTTGCGGCCTGTAAGTTGCCCCCAATAATCATGGTACCCGGCACAAGCTCGGGCATTTGCGAAGGGCTTCTGATAGTGAAGAGCCCCCACCAGCCCAACAAACGCCCCGCTACCAGAACAAGCGTACAAATACCCGCTATGCTGGCTGCAATAATCCAGTATTTCACCTTTTTGGAAGCCCCCATTTTCATAAAGGCTAAAATAGGGTAACCCGTGGATGCGATGTTGCACTTTTGCAGGTTTGGTTTTGCCACGGCTTTAGCAGATTGCTCAGTAGTTCAGGTGTTATTTTCGCCGGGCTACCGCCTATGCCACGTCGCCGTTCATCCGCTACTGCTTTGCTATTTCGCCGCTTCACAGTGGTCATGCTGTTGGCCGTAGGGGCTTATCTGGCCTGGTATGTGGTACGCCGGTTCGTGCCTTCGCTGGATGCCGACACCGAAACCAGTTTTCGGGTGTACCCGGGTTTCGGCATCGCCTTGCCCGAAGATTACGCCATTCACGGAATAGATGTAAGCCGCTGAAAAAAATGCAAGACGGCGGGGTAAAAATCAGCTTTGCATTTATAAAGGCTACCGAGGGTACTACCATTTTGGATGAGCAGTTTAAACGCAACTGGAAAAAAGCAGCAGACCAGCAGGTGGTGCGAGGGGCCTACCATTTTTTTAGCCAGCAAAGCGATGGCCACCGGCAGGCACTTTATTTTATAAAACATGTGAAGCTGAACAAAGGCGACCTACCGCCTGTGCTGGATGTAGAGCAGTACAACGGCGACGACCTCGAAGGCTTTCTGGACGAGATAGCGGTGTGGTTGCGGGTAGTAGAAGGCTATTACAAAGTGAAGCCAATCATTTACTCGAATGCTGCTTTTTACAACCGCTATTTGCATGATCGGTTTTCCGATTATCCGCTGTGGGTGGCCCACTACCTCGAGCGTCGACAGCCGCGTGTAGACAGGGCCTGGCATTTTTGGCAGCACAGCGAATCAGGCCGGGTCAATGGCATTGCAGCACCTGTCGATTTCAATGTGTTCAATGGTAGCATGGCCGACTTTAACGCCCTTTTGGTACCCTAATGGCTCCATTATAAGCAATGGTTGTAAGAAATAGCGGAAGGCCGGTGGAAGCGCTTAAAAAGCAGGTTTACCTTGCACCATCACCAATTGATTGCCGCTCATGACACCCCGGTCGTGGCTCTTCTCACTGCTGTTATTCCTCTCGGCGGCAGCCTCCGCCCAAATGGCTTTGGCTGACGAGGCCCTGCCTGCATTTGCCGACGAAGAAAAAGCAGCAAACGCAGGTGCTCAAGCTGCTGCCAGTCCGCTGCCGGCGGCAGTGCGCCAGTCCATGCCTGCCTTTTACAAACAAGTGGTGCGCTGGCAGCGTACAGCAGGCAAGCAAGCAGTGGTGCGTGGCTGGTATGCCAATGGCCAGCTGGCACTAGAGGCCAATATGCAGCACCAACAGCTGCAAGGAAAATGGCAAACCTGGTATGCCAATGGTAGCCGCCGTGATGCCGGGTCATTTAAGAAAGGTAAACCGCATGGTGAGTGGCGTGGCTGGTATGCCAGCGGCCCGCTTCATTGGCTACGTCATTTTGACGCCAACAAGCAGCAGGCAGTGCAAATAGCTCGCCAACAGCGCAATCCCAAGCTTAATTTTCATCCCACCTCGGTGCAGGCGGCCCCTGCCGAGTTTTTGGCAGCCGCCAGCGTAATGGCCCTGCCCGCTGCTGCTCACACCGAGTTACCTTTTGCGGAGTGCCTGGCCCATGGCCTCGCCGAAAACTATTTCGAAAACGGACAGGTGGCCGATTCAGGCTACTATAGCCAAGGCTTGCGGGAAGGAGTATGGAGCCATTACAATGCACAACGGCTAATGCTGCAAAGCGGCTACTACCTGCATGGGCAGCGCCACGGTGCCTGGAAGCAGTATCAGCCCAACGGTGCCTTGAAAACACTGGCCGAGTACCGGCACGGCCAGCTTCATTTTCAAAAGGCATACCAACAGTAAACCTGCACGCCTATAACAGACCGCTATATTCTATTGTGCTGGCATTGGCTAAGCGGGTTATTAAGCGTTAATGATTACTAAAAACGGCCGTTTGGCAGTACAGTATCTCAACAGGCTGTAGAAAGCCGTGTTACTTTCGCGGCACGATCATCCACTATGTTGCACATCCTTCGTATACAACGCCTGCCGGGCAACCGCCTCCTACTCATGGGTGCGCTGTTCGTTGGCTTGTTGCTATTGATGGTACAAAGCGGCAATGCTGCCCCCCATGCAGCCGATTTGTGGAATGAAGCACATTATACATCATCGCCCATTTCTGTAGGCGATGAAAGCCACCACCAGGAGACTGATGCGCACCTGCTACTGCGCACCCAACAGCACCGCACGGTGCGCAATGCGGCCACCATGGTAGCGCTGCAGGCCGCACCGGTCGGACAGATAAAAACCTGGGTACCACCGGGCTTCAGGCCCTCACCATGGATAGAATATGCCAGCCCGCATTTGGCCTACATCCATCGCTTCTTTCTTTTCTGATTTCTGATCCGTGTTTCTACGGCTGCCACCCTGACCGGGCGGGTAGCTGAGCCTTGTAGTGCGCTGAAAAGCGCCGCAGAGTGAAACCAGTCCAAGCGGCTGTTGTCCTTTCCACTCATTTCAATCAACCTAATCATGAAGCATCTTTACACCTGCCTGCTGGCAGGCGCCAGCTTGCTGCTGGCTTGTGGCAAAAAACAAGAAAAGCAGACTGCAGAAAATGAGTCTTTTCCAGTGATTGAGCTTCGCTCGAGAGACACGCTGCTGCAGAAGGAGTACGTGACGCAGATACAAGCCATCCGCAACGTAGAGATTCGTTCGAAAGTGAATGGCTACCTCGAGAGAGTAATGGTAGATGAGGGGCAGGAAGTAAGCGCCGGGCAGATACTGTTCTTGCTGAATAGCGAGCCCTACCGCGTAGCGCTTGAAAAAGCACTGGCTGCTGTAAAAAGCGCAGAGGCCGAGTCGCTATCGGCCCGGGTAGAAGTGCAGCGGGTAAAAGTGCTGGTCGAAAAAAATGTGATTTCGAAAACCGAGTTGCAACTGGCCGAAGCCAAGCTGGACGTAGCGTTGTCAAAAATACGCCAGGCCAAAGCCGAAGAGGCCGATGCCCGCCTTCACCTGAAGTATACTGAAATCCGGTCGCCTTTTAGTGGAGTGATTGACCGCCTCCCGTTGAAATTAGGCAGTCTGGTAGAGGAAGGTACACTGCTGACCACCATTGCCGATGTGAGCAGTGTGTTTGCTTATTTCAACCTGAGTGAAGCGGAGTACCTGAGTTTTATGCGCAAGCGCCAGCAGGATAGCACTGGTTTGCTGGAACTGAAGCTGGCCGATGGAAGCCAGTTTCCGGTGCGTGGCAAAATAGAAACCATGGAAGGGCAAATAGATGCCGCAACGGGTTCGATAGCATTCAGGGCCCGGTTTGCCAATGCCGGTAAACTATTGCGGCACGGTGCTACCGGCCGGGTTATTAGTACGGCAGCGGTAAAAGATGCGCTGATGGTGCCTCAAAAAAGCGTGTTCGAAATTCAGGACCGCAACTACGTATACATTGTAGACGGCAATGGCAAAGTGAAAATGAGAAGCTTTGAAGTAGGTGGCCGGGTAGGCACTTACTACCTGGTAGCCGATGGTTTGAAAGCCGGTGACCGTATTGTGTACGAAGGCATTCAGCGTGTAAAGGATGGTGCTACCATATCGGCAAGGCTGGTAGAGCCGGTGGCTGATGTAGCAGCTATGAAGCCTGCTGCACCCAACACAACCACTGCTCCTTTGTAAGCACCAATTTCCTGAAGCCCACATTATAGAAACAGGCAAGCCAGCGCTGCATACGCAGGTATTGCTGCCAATCATAGCTACGCTACACTTGTTATGGTAGAAAAATTTATCAAACGGCCGGTCATGTCGCTGGTCATCTCCATCATCATTACGCTATTGGGGGTGCTGGCGCTGTTTACACTACCGGTTACGCAGTTTCCCGATATTGTACCGCCCAGTGTAATGGTAACAGCCCGCTACACTGGCGCCAACGCCGAAGTGTGTACCAAAGCGGTCGCCATGCCGCTGGAGCGGGCCATCAATGGCGTGCCCGGTATGACCTACATGAGTAGCGTAAGCACCAACAACGGGGTAACGCTCATTCAGGTATTTTTCAAAGTAGGCACCGACCCCGATGTGGCTGCGGTAAGTGTGCAGAACCGTGTAACTACCGTGCTGGACGAACTGCCGGAAGAAGTGGTGCGGGCTGGTGTGACCGCCGAAAAGGAAGTGAACAGCATGCTGATGTTTTTGAACATCATGAGCAGCGATTCATCGGCTACCGAAGAGTTCATTTACAACTTTGCTGATATCAATATTCTGCAGGAGCTGAAGCGCATAGATGGCGTGGGTTTTGCTGAAATAATGGGGCAAAAAGAATACAGCATGCGGGTATGGCTGAAGCCCGACCGCATGCTGGCTTACAACGTGAGTGCTGAAGAAGTCATTTCACAGCTTCGCAACCAGAACATTGAAGCAGCGCCTGGCAAAACCGGCGAAAGCAGCGGCCGCAATCCCTACGACATGCAGTATGTGGTGCGCTATACCGGTAAGTTTTTCGATCCGGAACAGTACGCCTCCTTGCCGCTTCGTAGCCTGGAGGACGGCAGTATTTTGCGCTTAAAGGATGTAGCCGATGTAGAGTTTGGCAGCATGACCTACAGCATGGTGAGCAAGACCGATGGACGGCCATCGGCGAGCATCATGATGAAGCAGCGGCCCGGCTCGAATGCCCGTGAGGTGATTGACAACGTGAAGAAGCGGATGGATGAGCTGAAAGCGACACAGTTTCCTCCGGGGATGAATTATAACCTGGCATACGATGTCAGCCGCTTCCTGGATGCGTCGATCAAAGAAGTAATCAAAACCTTGATCGAGGCATTCATTCTGGTGTTCATCGTGGTGCTGGTTTTCCTGCAAGACTTTCGGAGCACCCTTATTCCTGCCCTGGCAGTGCCGGTATCGCTCATTGGTGCATTGGCCTGCATGAGCATTTTCGGATTCAGCATCAATCTGCTGACGCTGTTTGCCCTGGTACTGGCCATTGGTATAGTGGTGGATGATGCTATTGTGGTGGTAGAAGCGGTGCATGCCAAAATGGAGGAGACACATTTGCCGCCATTGCAAGCCACCATTGCCGCCATGAAGGAAATTACCGGCGCCATCATTGCCATCACGCTGGTGATGTCGGCAGTATTCATTCCGGTGGCGTTTTTGTCGGGGCCGGTAGGTATTTTCTATCGGCAGTTTAGCCTTACCATGGCGGCGGCCATCATTATTAGTGGTATCAATGCGCTTACCCTTACGCCTGCATTGTGTGCCTTGTTTTTAAAGCCACATGGCCATGGTAAAACGGGCAAGGGTATCGGAGCAAGGTTTTTTGCCGGCTTCAATAAGGTGTATGATAGAACGGAGCGTGGGTATAAGTCGCGGCTACAGCGCATTGTAGCTCGCCGCGGTGTTACGTTCGGGGTGCTCATTCTGTTTTCAGCCGCTACCTGGGGCGTCAGCAGCATTTTGCCATCGGGCTTTATACCTACCGAAGACCAGGGTATGGTGTATGTAAACGTGACCACGCCACCCGGTGCTACAGTGGAGCGAACAGAAAAAGTGCTGGAGGCGGTGACCAAAGCAGCGCAGCAACTGGAAGTGGTAGAGAACGTGACCACCCTGGCTGGCTATAGCCTGGTAACTGAGGTGGCAGGTGCCAGCTATGGCATGGGCATGATCAACCTGAAGCCGTGGAGTGACCGGAGCGAATCAGTAGCCAGTGTAATTAAAAAACTGCAGGAGGCTACCAAAGACGTGGCTGATGCCCGTATTGAATACTTTTCGCCGCCTACCATTCCAGGTTTTGGCAATGCCAGCGGCTTTGAGCTACGCCTGCAAGACCGTACCGGTAGTGGCAACCTGCAGCAGACTGCTAAGGTGATGAACGACTTTTTGACCGCACTCAAAAAAGAGCCCGCCATTGCTGATGCTTTTACCAGCTTCGATCCCAGCTTTCCACAGTACCTCATTTCGGTAGACTACGATATGGCTGCCAAAAAAGGTGTGACCGTGGAGAATGCCATGAGCACACTGCAGACACTGCTGGGCAGTTTCTACGCTACCAATTTCATACGCTTCAACCAGATGTACCGGGTAATGGTGCAGGCACAACCGCA
>JALOMC010000166.1 GCA_025455665.1 Chitinophagaceae bacterium
GTTTTGTACGATTGATTGATGTAAGAAGACGATGAACCAGTACTCCGTATTTTGGTATCATTGCCAGACTTGCCGCGGTTTCTGTCGACGTTCATATTGCCATAAGAGTTGGTAGTGGCAGTAGCCATTCCTTTATTTACCGATACGGTGGCCATAACGATGTACTCTACCCCCAGCAGGTTGCAAAGATCAACGGGCGTATACTGCTTCATCGTTTGCTCATTCACACCGGCTTTGGCCAAAATGGCATTGGTAGTAAGTACATCTTGCAATTCCAGCCCACCCGCGTGTGGCTGTAGTGTTGCAAAAGCCTCTTGCTGTGCTTTTTCGCCCATTTGTTCGTCGCCTGCCTGGCGTTCTATCAAAAACTTGAAAGGCAAAATAGCCACTTTGTTATGGTGATCTTCTAATGAAGCAGGCTGCGTGGGCAGTGCAGCTTTGGCAGCGGATGGTGCAGGGGCAGGAGGAGAAGCAGGCTCCGCACCCGGCTGAGGAGCCGGCCGATTGAAAAACTCGATACGCCCGCTGGCAAAAGTGACCTTAATGATTTCCGACTTCTTGATACTATACACCACGGATTCTCCTTTATAAGAAAACTTCAGCTCGTTGTCTGTTACTTCTTTTACCGTGCCTACCAATTCGTCGCCGGTTGTTTTTAAAATGATGTCATAATCGGCCTTCTTCTGCGCCCAAACAATTGAGCAAAACAACAAGGCCACGATGGCAAAAAACGATTTCATACAATGTGATTGAAAGTGAAAAATTTGATTTAATAGGAAAACTGTGGATACGGCTCCGCCATAAAATTGAGCGCCCGGGGCAAGCCGTCGCCCGGAAAAACCTTCAATGGCGGAGCTACACTAGGATTGGCCGGATAGCCTTTTTTGCCATATTTCATCTCGTGAAAACTACCAGCAGACAACATCAACAAATTGCGCCAACCATTGGTACGGGCACTATCAATAACGACGGGAAAACCGGCCACCGTAAAATTTGTAATGACGCTACCATCGGCCTGCAGCAGCATAATAGTGCAGCCACCGGTGCCGCAAAACAACGGGCCGGTGAGGCCTACAAAAATCTCCTCGCTGCCATCGTCATTCAGATCAAAGCGAAACAGGCGAAACTTGCGCATGCTGCTGTCCTGAAAATCGGTAGCTAAATCGCTACCAAAGCTGCTGGCAATACCCCGGCGGGCAGCGGCTACAGCCGAATCGCCATAGGTCTGCACGCCGTATGCAGCTGCGTCTATGGCGTCGGTGGTATCCGGATCGGACAACGTTGGAACGGCTATGGCCCTGGTATTGGCCGCCTCCATTGTATCGGCAGCAGCGGGTGCTCCTGTATTGGCGCTATGGCAGGCTACCAATACGGCTACTGCCACTGGCAGCAGCAAAATAGACAAACGCATGTTGAGTTCATTTTAAGGTGTGCGATGCATCCTGACTGGCACGAAATGCCGTTGAATGTAATAAGGATGGTACACAAATCAAAACCTTGTGGGGGTGGATGGCAGCTGAAGCCCCTAAGTTTGTATACCGTCAAATCAAGTTTGCATTTACATTGTCAGAGCTCATTGTTGTTTGCATAGCGGCGTTTGCAGCCGGATTCATTGATGCCGTAGTAGGCGGCGGCGGGCTGGTACAAACGCCTGTCATGCTGATCACCTTTCCGCAGGCACCAGTGGCCAGCCTGTTGGGCACGGTCAAAATCCCATCGTTTTGTGGTACCGCCGTATCGGCTTATGCCTATAGCCGCCGCATCGATATCAGGTGGCGGCTGGTGCTATGGGTAGCGCTGGCCGCTTTTATGGCAGCCATGGCCGGCTCGTACATGGTAAGCGTACTAAACAATGCGGTACTCAAGCCCATCATATTGGTGGTATTGTTAGTGGTAGCTGTGTTTACCTACACCCGCAAAAATCTTGGCCAGCAGCATGCCGAAATTCCCTTTTCAGCAGCTTTATGGAGAGGCATCATAGCCGGGTTACTCATTGGTTTTTACGATGGCTTTATTGGCCCCGGTACCGGCAGCTTTCTGGTGCTGGTGTTCATCACCATCATTGGTCACGATTTTATGCATGCCAGTGCGCATGCCAAACTGGTGAACCTGTCCACCAATCTGGCCTCCATCATTTATTTTGGCAGCACCGGGCACATTCTTTTTCACCTGGCACTGCCTATGGCCGTGTGCAATATGGCCGGCGGCTGGCTGGGTACCCGCCTCGCTTTGCTCAAGGGCAACCGGTTCATTCGCTATTTCTTTTTAGCAGTGGTGGCCGGCACCATGATCCGCTTTGCCTACGATATCTTTTTCAGGTAAACGCCGTGCATACCAGCCCCCTACTTTTGCCCGCATGACCACCCAGTACCGGCATACCCTACAAGGTATCTTGCTGGCCGTTTTGGCCACCCTTGTATGGAGTGGCAATTTTATAGTGGCCCGCTATAGCAGTACCGATGTGCCGCCCATTATGCTGGCTACCCTGCGCTGGAGCTGTGCTGCCTTGCTCATGTTGCCGCTGGGCTACCAGGCCTTTTGGCGGCAGCGGCAGCTGATTGTACATCATTGGCCCTTGTTGCTGTTCGCTTCCTTTACAGGCATCAGCCTCTTCAATACCCTGGTATATGTGGCAGGCCATTATTCCGAAGCCATTATGCTGGCGCTGGTTGGCACTACTTCGTCGCCGGTGTTTTCATTTATACTGGCCCGCATTTTCTTACAAGAAAAAATACCGCCACAGCGCCTGGCAGGCCTGTTGCTGTGCATTACCGGCATTTTGCTGCTGCTGAGCCGCGGCAGCTGGTATACACTGCTGCACCTGCGCTTTACCGAAGGTGATTGGTGGATTTTGGGCGCCGCCCTATCCTTTGCGATTTACAACATCCTGGCTCGTAAAAAGCCAGCGGCGCTCAGTCCCACGGCTTTCCTGTTCAGCACTTTTTGGATGGGTGCCTTGCTGCTGCTGCCAGCAGCCGCTATTGAGTACGTGGTGCGCCCCTACCAACTGGTAATAAACTGGCAGCTGGCAGGCATCGTGCTGTATCTGGGGCTGGGCACCTCGGTCATTGCGTTTTACTGCTGGAACCGGGCGATTGGCTACCTCGGAGCCGCCCGTGCCGCCATTTTTGGCAATCTCATTCCCATTTTCAGCAGCCTGGAAGCGGTGTGGCTACTGGGCGAACACATCAGCTGGATGCATGTGGCCGGCATGCTGCTGGTCATCAGCGGGCTGGTACTGGCCAATCTTCGGTTTAGCAAGCAGCCGGCCGCCAGTGCATAGCAGCGGGGCCAGCTAAAAAAAATTACGACCACATCAGCGGTCAATTCAAGGCGGCGGTCTCTTTTTCGATGGGCATTCCATCCAGCACCTTCAGCGCATTCCAGCCACCCAGCACGTTGCGCAGGTTGTGCAGGCCCTGCCGCTTTAGTATAGATGCTGCTATAACGCTGCGATAGCCACCTGCACAGTGCACATAGAGGTTGGCATCTTCCGGCACATTGGCCACGCGGGCCATATCTGTCATATCGGCCAAAGGCAGGTGCAGGGCGCCGGGTATGTGCCCATCGGCAAATTCGGTTGAGTTGCGTACATCTACCACCAGCAGGTTATCATCATGCGGCAGGTCCATCAGTACCTCGTCGGCCTCTACGTCTATCAGCATGTCTATGGGCTTGTTGGCAGCCTGCCAGCTGGCAAAGCCGCCTTGCAAAAAGCCTCCCATTTTTTCGAAGCCCACCCGGGCCAGGCGGGTAATGCTTTCCTGCTCGGTACCCGGCTCGGTTACCAGTAGCAGGGTTTTATCAAATGGCAGCAGGCTGCCGGCCCACTCGGCAAAGCGCCCTTCGAGGCCAATACTGATGGCGCCCGGCACAAAGCCCTGGGTGAAAACAGTGGCAGCCCGGGTATCCAATACCAGCGTATCGGGCCGCAGCATGGCAGTTTCAAAAGCATCAGCATCCAGGGGCCGCATGCCATCGGCCAGCACTTTATCAAAAGGTTGGTAGCCCTTCTGGTTAATAGCTGCGTTGATAGGAAAATAAGCGGGTGCCTGGCCAAGGCCTTCAGTCACGGCTTTGATAAAGGCTTCGCGGCTTTGAGCCTGCAGGGCATAGTTGGTTTGCTTTTGGGCGCCGATTGTGCTATACGTTTCGGGCCCTAAATTTTTGCCACAGGCACTACCCGGACCATGTGCGGGGTACACCAGCACATCCTCGGGCAGCAAGGCCAGCTTATGATGGAGCGACTCGTACAGCAGGGCTGCCAGTTCTTCGCTGCTCAGATTGCCGCTACTTAGGTCAGGGCGGCCTACATCGCCTATAAACAACGTATCGCCGGTAAACACTGCATGCGGCTTGCCCTGCTCATCCTTCAGCAGCCAGCAGGTGCTTTCCAGGGTATGGCCTGGTGTGTGCAGGGCGGTCAGGCTTACCGCCCCCAACGCAAAAGTTTGCCCATCGGCAGCCACGGTTACCGGATAATGCGTTTTGGTACCGGGACCATACACAATAGGCGCCCCTGTGGCCTTGCCCAGGTCGATGTGGCCGCTTACAAAATCGGCATGAAAATGCGTTTCGAACACATACCGGATGCTGGCGCCACGCTCAGCGGCCAGGTTCAGGTACACCTCTATGTCGCGAAGGGGGTCAATAATGGCTGCTTCGCCATTGCTTTCAATGTAGTAGGCTGCTTCGCTGAGGCAGTTGGTATATAGCTGTTGAATAAACATGTGCCAATATTTGGCGCAAAAAAACGGCACATTGGGCAAAAACGCACCCGGGGGAGCGATTTTGAGCCCCCAAATGCATGCCAAATTTGAAGACAAAAATGACTATCGTTGGCCCACCAGGGCTTTCGATAGCTTGTGGATTTCTTCGATACGGCTGGTGTTGATGGAGTAAAAGATGAATTTTCCTTCACGCCGGGTTTCTACAATGCCGGCCCTGCGCAGCAGTGCCAGGTGCTGTGAGGCCACCGATTGCTCGAGCCGCAGCTTTACGTAGATCTCGGTGACAGTCAATTCTTCTTTGTCGTGCAGCAGTCGGATAATCTGTAGGCGCAGTTTGTGATTAAGTGCCCGAATAATGAGGTCGGCTTTCTTGAGGGTCAGCAGTTCTACCTGGATCTCTTTTTTACTGCCTGCAAAAAGAGTCAGGTACAGGTGGTTGCTTGATGCCATAGGTTTTCATAGTTAAGGTCAGGTAAGGTTCACGCTCAAGCGGGCAGGATCGAAACCTGCACATGCTTACGTAGTTGCAAAATAAGGAAATATGGTCACGCCGGTCTTTTTGGCATTCTATTGGTGCTTTTTAACAAATGGAAATCTACCTGCTGCTAAAGTGCTGGCTTGGTAGCTACAGGAGTATAAAATGCTTTGGCGTAGAAAGGCTCGGCGTAGGCCAAATCTGCCAACTGGCCAGCAGCCAGGGCCGCTGCAGCCAGCTGGGCAAAAGCCTCGGCCTGGCCTGCGGGTGGCGGCCAGTGCGCCTGTGGATGCTGACAAATACCCTGCCATTTGGCCGCGCCGCTGCCACCAAAATATACCGGCCCCTGCTGCAGGGCGGCTGCCTGAAACCCGACGTCGAGCACCACTGCCCGGCACTCATCTACCGGCTGCAGCTGGCTGTCAAAAGTTTGAGTAAATACTTCCATGCGGCGGGCATCAATCAAAGCGCAAAAGCTGGCGCCAGTGGCCGGGCCAACCTGCTGCTGCATAGCCGCTGCCAATAGCTGCGTGGCCCACAGAGTAATGAGTGGTTTTTGCAAAGCAAAACAAAGCCCCTTGGCACTAGCCAGCCCCACCCGCAGCCCCGTGTACGATCCCGGACCATTATTCACGGCTACTGCCGACAATTGGCTGCTGAGCCACGGCATGGTACCTTGCGGCTACCGGCCGGCCATGCTGCATCAGCAGTACCATGCCATGCTCTCCGGCGGTGTCTATGCCCAGTATCCAGCTCATGGGGCCAACAGTGCTAATAATTGAGGATGTGGTTGATACCGGGGATCGGTTTGGGCCATGCGCTGCAGCAGATGCTGCACCTGTGCCGGCCCTATTTGTTGTGCCCAGCTGACGGGCCCTTGCGGATAGTTGGTACCCAGCTTCATGGCGGT
The DNA here is from genome assembly GCA_025455665.1 of Chitinophagaceae bacterium. GTDB lineage: Bacteria > Bacteroidota > Bacteroidia > Chitinophagales > Chitinophagaceae > Phnomibacter. Next base: position 6,116 of record JALOMC010000166.1, read on the forward strand.
ATCCATATCGGCTGCGGTGCAGATGCCTTCGGCCAGGCCGAAACAAGCCTCATTGATAATGCAGGCCAGTACACGGGGCGCCACCAGGCCCGGCACATTGGCCACCAGCCGCAGCTGCACGCCCAGCGCCTGCTGCATGCCGGGCAATTGGCTGGCATCGGCTGCCGGGCTACAAGCGGCCAGCTCCCACACCGCCCGATCGGTAAAGCCGGGCCAGCCGCAAAAACGAAACGCCATGATGTCCGCCGGTACCGCTACATCGGCCGCTACATCGTTTAGCAGCCAAACCGCCTGCGGGGCTTGAGCCCACATGCCGTCTGCAGGGGGCTGCATGCACAGTACCCATGCAGCTTTGCCCCAATCGGCCGTGGCGGCAGTATGCCACCCCATTGGCTGCAGGTGCTGCCAAAGCGATGGAGCCAACTGGTGGGGATCGTAAAAAATAGCATTCATGCGAACAAAGCTGCAAAAGCGCAACAGCTGCAAAAATCATGGATTG
>JALOMC010000167.1 GCA_025455665.1 Chitinophagaceae bacterium
GAAAGCGCTGCTGAGCTACCTGCTGCTGACGCTGCCAGCGCTGGCCTGGTGGCCGGTGTATGCTATATCGGCCGTGCTGGCGGTGGGCTGGAGCCTGCCAGGCTTGCTGCTTTATTGGGCCCTGCAGCCCCTGCTGCGCCGGCATGCCGGCAGCCGTCGGGTGGCACTGCTGCACGTGCTGCTGCTGCAGGCTGTTACCCTTGGCTGCACGCTGTTGGCGGCACTGCACATTACCCGTGGGGTGCGCTGGTGGGCGCAGTGGCAGCAGTTTTGGCTGTTTCCGGCGGCGGCCGTGGTGGCCGCTACCCTGGCATGGCTACTGCCGGCTCGTCGCCCGGCGGCCGGTCCGCCTCCTCCTCAATCATTTTCCTCTCCATTCTCTTAACAACCTATTCTGCACCAGGGCTGGTAGCTACCGGCCCACCAAAACCAATACGCCATGAACATAACACTGAGCAAATCGCAACGCACCCTGCTAAAGGGCTTTACCACTGGCTTCCTCATTTTGCTGATGCTGATACCAGCAGCTTTTGTGCATGAACTAATTGAAGAACGCAAGCAGCGCCAACAGGAAGTAGTAACCGAAGTAACCAGCCGCTGGGCGGGCAACCAAACGCTGACCGGCCCTTACCTGCTGCTGCCTTACCGCACCGAGGTGCTGGTGAGCGGCAAACCCGCCATCGTGACAAAGCCCTGGGTGCTGCTGCCCGATAGCCTGCAGGCCGAGGGCCAGCTGCAACCCGAAAGCAAGCGCCGCAGCATTTTTGAAGTAGCACTGTACCGCAGCCAGCTGCGCCTGCGGGGCCATTTCAGGTTGGATGTGCTGACGCCCGAGCAGCGGGCAGCCATCGACTGGAGCAAGGCCACCTTGTGCATGGGCGTAAGCGACCTGCGAGGGATAGAAAACGAAGTACAGGGCCAGCTGGGTAGTTTGCCAGTGCGGTTTGAACCTGGCCTGCCCGATAACATGGTGACACTACGCGGCGTAAGTGCCGTGCTCAACTTGCAAGGGCAGGCGGCCGAAAAGCCGCTGGCCTTTGACCTGCCGCTACAATGCCGCGGTGCACAGCAATTGCAACTGGTACCACTGGGCAAAACCACCCGCATGCAGCTGCAGTCTACCTGGCCATCGCCCAGCTTTCAGGGGCATTTTTTACCCACGCACCAAACCGATGCCAAAGGCTTTAAGGCCAACTGGCAGGTGCTGCATTTCAACCGCGACTTTCCGCAGCTATGGACAGACAAGGGTTATAGCGTGAATGAGTTTGCCTTCGGTGTGAGCATGCTGCAGCCTACCGACCACTATACGCAAACCCTGCGCAGTGTGAAGTATGCTATTCTTTTCATCGGGCTCAGTTTCGCCTTTTTCTTTTTGCTGGAGCAGCTGATGCTGCGGCAGGTACACCCGGTGCAGTATGTACTGATAGGCATGGCTCTGATTGTGTTTTACACCTTGCTCCTGTCCATCGCCGAGGTATGGCAGTTCAGGGCTGCCTATGCAGTAGCTACAATAGCCACGGTGGGGCTGGTATCGGTATACACCCGCCAACTGTTTGGCAACTGGCGCAGTGCGCTGATGATCGGTGGTTTTTTATCGGCTTTGTATGGGTTCATCTACATCCTGATCAATCTGGAAGACAGCGCCCTGCTGGTAGGTAGCATTGGCCTGTTTGTACTGCTGGCACTGGCCATGTATGCCAGCCGACGCATACAGTGGTATGGCACTTCACCCCATCACCAGCGTGCCGATATCAGTATAGAGGGCTGATTTATTTCCTGTTTCATCACATCAACAACTAAATCTGATGCGCAAGTTTTTAAACCGATACGATTCGTTGTACATCACCGGCTGGGTGCTGTGTGTGGTGTCGGCAGCAGTTTATGGCATTTGGTCGGGCCAGGCCCATGAAAATGCTACTTTGGATAGCTTGTTTCTGTTGCATTACGTGACAGCTGCGTTTTACTTCGTTTCGCTGCTGGTATCGGGGCAGCTGCGCAAAGGGCGTGAGGGCTGGCCACATTTGCTGCTGCTGTCGGTACTCCTGCTCATCAGTGCCTATGCACTGAATACTAGTATGAATGTTTTTTATACATCGGTAACCTGGCTACAGGCTGCACTGGTGTCTACTTGTGGCTTGCTGATGCTGTGTACCCTGCGCCTGCATTGGCCGCGGCGGATCGTTTTAGCCATGCTTATGCTTCTAGGCGTGGGCTTGGCGCTGCAAGCCTACCTGGTGCTTTATCTGCTGCCCATCTTTCCGGCGGGTATGCTGGGTGTGTTGGCATTGGGTATAGGCGTACATGCATTTGCCCCGCTGCTACTGCTTATTTTTTCGGTACGGCCGCTGCGCCGGCTGGCTGCATCCTGGCCAGGCAGCATACGCATGTTTTGGGTGGGTGTAGCCGGTGCTTTGGCGATGGCTGTATTGTACAGTGTAATGTGGAACCGTAGGGCGCATGCACTGAATGATGCCTATCAGGCCGCGGCTGCGGGCCAATCGGGTACTGGCTGGCCTGCCTGGGTACAATGCTTGCAGCAACTACCGCCCGATGACCTGAGCCGCAAGCTGCTTCGTAGTAGCTGGCAGTACAATACCGCCGCCCATCACTGGATGGAAGCATGGGGCATTTTTGGTACGGGCAGCTGGAACGAGCAACGACTGCACGATCCACTGGTGGCTATTGCAGGCATTTTTGCGCCCCGGCTGTTGCCCGAGATGAAAGAGCAACAACAAATGCTGGCCGCCATGGAGGCCGGTCAACACAAAATGGAGGAGCGCCTTTGGAGCGGTCATGATTTGAAAACTGTCCGTATTCAAACGACGGCTCAGGTGTGGCCTTCGATGCGCCTTTCTTATACCGAATCAGTGTTTACCGTCAGCAATCCCCAACCCGGCCGCACCTGGCGTGGCGAGGCCATCTATACGTTTCAGTTGCCCGAGGGCGGATTGGTTACCTCGCTATCGCTGTGGGTAAATGGGAAGGAGGAAAAGAGTATGCTGACCACGAGAGGAAAGGCCACGAAGGCATACAACACGATTGTGGGAGTAGAGGCCCGCGACCCATCGGTGGTGCACTGGCAAGAAGGTAATCGGGTATCGGTACGGGTATTTCCTGTACTAAAGAACGAGTCGAGGATATTCAAAATCGGTATTACAGCGCCACTACCGGTGGTGGGTGATCGGCTGGTGTTTCAGTCGTTCGATTTTGCAGGACCTTCGGCTGCCGATGCTCAGGAACATATTAGTGTGCAACTGATGGAGCCGGTGCAGGCGGAGGTGGAAACAGTAGCCCTAAAACAAAATGCAGCCCAACAATGGTATAGCTACGAAGGCAAATACAAAGGTGGCTGGCAGCTACGCCTGCCCGTGGTGGCGGTACAGCTTAGAGCTTTTTGCCATCAGGGCCAGCAGTACCAACTAAGGCCGTGGCAGCCAAGGCTTACCCCCACTGCTTTTGATGCAGTGTATGCCGACGTAAACCATGCATGGACCCGACACGAATGGCTGCAGCTACAAAAACTGTGTGCAGGCAAGCCACTATGGGTGTATCAGCAGCAATGGAAGCAGGTGGTAAATGCCAATGAGGCTCAGCTGTTCGAAGCTTTGCATCAGCAGCAGTTTAGTTTGTTTCCGTTTTTTAAACTGCCCGATGCCCAGGTGCTGGTAGTAGCCAAAACAGCGGCCCACACACCGGCACTGAAACAGCTTCGGGAGAGCGGGGCTTACGAGCTGCTGAAGGCCAATGCAGTGAAGGAGCCACGCCCGGCACTGTACTTACTGGGCGATACCCCCGATTTGTACCTGCGTAGCCTGCGTGAACTGCGGCAGTTCAGGTACGACCATGGCAGCCTGCAACGGCTGGGCGAAATGCTACAGGCCGGCCTGTATACTGCCAATGAAGAAACAGACCATCGTATTGTGCTGCATGATGCGCAGCTGGTGATAGAGCGTGGGCCCTGTATCAACGCAGCGAAAGCCCCCGACCACCTCATGCGCCTTTACTATTATAATCAGCTGCTGCGGCAAGGTGGGCCCGCCCTGTTGGCCAATGACGATGCCGTGGATTCGAGCTGGTTGGCCATGGCAGAGCAGGCCCACATGGTATCGCCGGTAAGCAGCCTGCTGGTGCTGGAAACCCAAGCCGATTATGAACGATTTGATTTGAAAAAAGACCAACAAGGGCTGGATAATGCCAAGCTGCAATCGACTGGTGCAGTACCAGAGCCACATGAATGGGCCATGATCATTTTATTGGGACTGGTATTGTTGGGCTACTATCGGGCTAAGCTATGCGCCAGTTGATTGTACCATTTTATCAAAGAAATAGCTGGCAAAGCTTGCTGCAGTGGCATGGCCCTGCTCTGCTGAGTACCGTGGTGTTGATTGTTGCCAGCTATCAATACATTCCCTGGGCGGCTGGCTACTGGTGGCTGGGGCTGCTGACTTGCCTGTTGTGGAGTGGCCCTGCACGTGCAGCAAAATCCTCTGTACCGTGGTGGCCGCTGGCGGCTACGGGTGTGGCCTGGCTGCTACCTGCCGCTACCACCTTGTGGCTGGCCGGCTGCAGCTGGCTACTGTGGCAGTGGCGCTGGCGCCTGCATCCGGCAGCGCTGGTGGCAGTGCTGTTAATGTTACCCATTACCAACTATGCCAGTCAGGTGTTCAGCTTTCCGTTGCGCCTAAAGCTGACTACAGCGGCTGCCGGGCTTTGCCAAGTGTTGGGGATGCCGGTAAAGGCTATGGGAAACAGCCTTGTACAAGGCGACCAGCAGTTTACGGTAGATGAAGCATGCATGGGGCTGGCCATGCTGCAGTTGAGCTGGCTGGCAGCTTTGGTAATACTTTGGCTCATACAGCGCCAGCGCAGCATACAGGTAAATGGTATGGTATGGTTGGTCGGTCTGGTACTATTTGCGGGGCTCAACGTAGTAGCCAATCTGTTTCGCATTTTGTTACTTATCTGGTTTCCATTTCCGGCCGGGCACTGGCTGCACGAAACCATGGGTTTGCTATGCTGGCTGCTGTATGTAGTGCTGCCGGGTAGCTGGCTATTGCATCGTTTTGCCAACTGGCGTGCCCGTGCCCATATTACTATTTACCGACCGAAATGGCCGGCAGCAGCCCGCGGTTGGTGGGTGCCCTTGCTACTATTGGCGTTGGTGTTGGTGTCGCGGCATGCTTACCGCCAGGTATGGCAGAGCACCACGCTACCGCTGGTGCCAGCAGGCTACCAACTAGCCAATTTGCCCGATGGAATCATTCGACTGACAAATAAAAAGAGCTTGGTGTACCTGAAGCCGGTACGTGGCTTTTACAGCAGCGATCACAACCCGAGCATTTGCTGGCGTGGCAGCGGCTATCGGTTTGAGCAGGTGCAGCTAAGGCTGATGGCTGGTCAAACTATTTACAGTGGATCGCTACGCCGCGAGGGTGCCACTCTTCATACAGCATGGTGGTATCAGTGTGGTAGCGAAATCAGTATAAACCAATGGCACTGGCGATGGCGGCAGCTGCAGAGCGGAAAACAATGGCAACTGGTGAATGTAACGGCTGCCAGTGCCACCGATTTGGAAGAGATGCTGCGTCAGTGGATACCCAAAGACGATATCATACCCACTGCTGCACAGCCTGCACCGCCAGCTGAAAGCGCTGGTCATAGTCGCCGCTGATATCGGCCCAAGGCACCCGTTGCTCGGTCATCATTTCGCGGTAGATATGGTACAGCTCCTGGCGGGGCCGTTCGTCGGGGTATTCCCGTAGCTCATCTTGTACCCATGGCAGGTCGGGGCGGCACAGCAGGTACAGGTCGTAG
>JALOMC010000168.1 GCA_025455665.1 Chitinophagaceae bacterium
AGCACCTGTACAAGGCCATTGATGATATCAAAGCCAGCTTTGGCAAAGCTGCCATCCGCCGGGCAGGCAGCGTACAGCCCCCCATCGGGCCCGATAGCGGTCCGCTGTGGATCAACCGCGACGCCAACAGCGAACGCCGCGAAGAGCCCTGATCCGATGACGGCCACCGCTGGTACAGCGGCGGTTGGGCCACGTGTCCCCGTTCCCTACCTTTACCGCCCCCCAAAAAAGCAGGGCTGACAGTTTGGCCGACCGGCCGCTTAGCGCATGATTTTTGGGCACTTCACCACAATCAAAGGCCCCCGTGGCATTCAATAGACCATTATGTTCAATTTTTTGACCAAGATTTTCGGCGGCAGCAAGAGCGAAAAGGATGTGAACCAAAGCCTGACCAACGATGAGCTGCGGCAGCAAACCCAAGTTTTCAGGGCCCGCATTAAGCAAACCCTGACTGCCATAGACGCTGAGATAGCCGAACGCCGCCAGGCAGCCGATGCGCTGACACCCGACCAACTGACCGAGAAAGACGACATCTACCGCGAAATAGACGGCCTCATCAAAGACCGCGACAAGCAGATAGAAACCGTGTTGATGGACATTTTGCCTGAGGCATTTGCCACCATCAAAGAAGCGGCCCGGCGCTTTAAAGAAAATGCAACGATGGAAGCCACCGCTACCGAGCTGGACCGCGAACTGGCCGGCCGTGGCAAGGCACATATCAGCATTGTGGGCGATAAATCGGTGTTTAAAAACAGCTGGATAGCTGCCGGCAACGAAGTGACCTGGAACATGGTGCACTACGATGTGCAGCTGATAGGCGGTATTGTACTGCACCAGGGCAAAATATCGGAAATGGCCACCGGCGAGGGTAAAACCCTGGTGAGCACCCTGCCAGCCTACCTGAATGCACTGGCTGGCGAAGGCGTACACATTGTAACCGTGAACGACTACCTGGCCCGCCGCGACAGCGAGTGGAATGGCCCGCTGTTTGAGTGGCTCGGCATCACCGTAGACTGCATTGATAAGCACCAGCCCAATAGCGAAGAACGCCGCCGGGCCTACCTGGCCGATATCACCTACGGCACCAACAACGAATTTGGCTTCGACTACCTGCGGGACAACATGGTGCACAGCCCCGAAGAAATGGTGCAGCGCAAGCACCACTACGCCATGGTAGATGAAGTGGACAGCGTATTGATAGACGATGCCCGTACACCGCTCATCATCAGTGGTCCGGTACCGCGTGGCGATGATCAGCAGTTTCACATTTTAAAGCCCCGGGTAGCACAGCTGGTAGAGCAGCAGCGCAAGGTGGTGAACAACTACCTGATTGAAGCCAAAAAGAAATTTGCCGATAACAACGATGATCCGAAGGATGGTGGTTTGGCCCTGATGCGTTCTTACCGCGGCTTGCCCAAAAGTGGTGCCCTCATCAAGTTTTTGAGTGAGCCCGGCATCAAGGTGAAACTGCAGCGCATCGAAAACTACTACCTGGCCGATCAGCAAAAGGAAATGCCCAAAGTAGATGAGGGCCTGTTCTTTTACATTGATGAAAAAAACAACCAGGTAGACCTGACAGATAAAGGTTTGCAATTCATCACCGGCAATTCAGAAGACCCCGATTTTTTTGTACTGCCCGACCTGAGCGTGAAGCTGGCCGCCATTGAAAAGGCCGATAAAACAGCCGACGAAAAGCTGCAGGCCAAAGAACAGTTGCTGAACGAATACTCCATCAAGGCCGATCGTATTCACACCGTGCAGCAGCTGCTGAAGGCGTACACGCTGTTTGAAAAAGATGAAGAGTACGTGGTGATGGATGGCCAGGTGAAAATAGTAGACGAGCAAACGGGCCGTATACTGGAAGGGCGCCGCTACAGCGATGGCCTGCACCAGGCTATTGAAGCCAAGGAAAACGTGAAGATTGAAGCGGCTACACAAACCTATGCCACCATTACGCTGCAAAACTACTTCCGCATGTACCACAAGCTGGCCGGTATGACTGGTACAGCCGAAACCGAAGCCGGTGAGTTTTGGGACATTTACAAGCTGGATGTGGTGAGCATTCCCACCAACGTAAAAGCCATCAGGAAAGATGAAGAAGACCTGGTGTACAAAACCAAGCGGGAGAAGTTTGGCGCCGTAATAGAGGAAATAGAAAAGCTGCGGGCCGCCGGCCGCCCCATACTGGTAGGTACTACCGATGTGGCCGTGAGCGAACTGCTGAGCCGCATGCTGACACAGAAAAAGATACTGCACAACGTACTGAACGCCAAGCAGCACGCCCGTGAAGCACAAATAGTAGCCGAAGCGGGTATGGCCGGCAACGTGACCATTGCCACCAACATGGCAGGCCGCGGTACCGACATTAAGCTGGGACCCGGCGTACGCGAAGCGGGTGGCCTGGCCATCATTGGTACCGAACGCCACGATAGCCGCCGGGTAGACCGCCAGCTGCGTGGTCGTGCCGGCCGCCAGGGCGATCCGGGTTCATCGCAGTTTTACGTGAGCCTTGAAGACGACCTGATGCGCATGTTTGGCAGCGACCGCATTGCCAGCCTCATGGATCGCATGGGCTACAAAGAAGGCGAGGTGATCCAGCACAGCATGATCACCAAAAGCATTGAACGTGCCCAGAAGAAAGTAGAAGAAAACAACTTCGGCATCCGCAAGCGCCTGCTGGAGTACGATGATGTGATGAACAAGCAACGGACGGTGATTTACACCCGCCGCCGCCACGCCCTGTTTGGCGAACGACTGGCACTCGATATCGACAATGCCTTCTTCAATGTGGCCAACGATACGGTGGTCAACTTTAAGGAGCAGAACGACTACGAAGGCTTTAAGCTGGCCGTGATTATGAACCTGGCGCTGGATACGCAAATCGGCCAGCAGGAGTTTGAAAAAGAAAACGAAAAGCAGCTGGCCGAACGCCTGTACCACGAAGCCATGACCGGCTACAAGCGCAAAAATGAGGAAATAGCCAGGCAGGCTTTGCCGGTTTTCCAAAACATACGGCAGCAGCAGGGCAGCCATATTGTAAATGTGGTAGTTCCCTTTACCGATGGGCGCAAGCACATGCAGGTGCTTGCCAACCTGGACAAGACCGTGCAAACCGCTGGTCACGAGCTGGTAGCCGCCATGGAGCGAAACGTGACCCTGGGCCTGATAGACGATAGCTGGAAAGAGCACCTGCGGGCCATGGACGACCTGAAGCAAAGCGTACAAACGGCCAGCTACGAGCAAAAGGATCCGCTGGTGATTTACAAGATTGAAGCATTCAACCTGTTTGCCCGCATGGAAAGCGAGCTGAACAAGGAGCTGGTGCAGTTTTTGTGCCACGCCGGCATACCGGTAGAGCAGGAGCAGGACATACGCGAAGGCCGCGAACAAAAAACCGACCTGAGCAAACTGCGGGAGCAAAAAACCGAGCTGGACAGCCGCGGGCTGGAAGAGATGCCGCAGGGCAATGATTACCACGATCCATCGGCAGCCGCTGTAAAGCAACAGCCGGTAGTGGTGGGCCCCAAAATTGGGCGCAACGATCCCTGCCCCTGTGGCAGTGGCAAAAAGTACAAGCAGTGCCACGGGCGTGATGCGTAAGACATCCGACCGCTGACCATAGCAGCGCCAGCAGGCTTTACCGCCGGCTGGCGCTGTGTTTTTTTTGCGTAGCAAGGGCTGGCTGCTCACACACTGGGTAAATCGTACGGAGCGTGTTTTGTTGTTCCTCTATTTTCGCAGTATGCTTTCCCGCCTGTCTATTAAAAACTACGCCATCATCGAATCGTTGGAGGTGGCTTTTCAGCCGGGGCTCAACATCATTACGGGCGAAACCGGCGCTGGTAAAAGCATACTCATGGGTGCGCTGGGCCTGGTATTGGGCGACCGGGCCGACTCGGCCGTGCTGTTTTCAGCAGCCGATAAGTGTGTGGTAGAAGCCGCTTTTGTGCCGGCTGATGCGGCTGCCCTGCGAGCCCTGCTGGCAGCGCACGAGCTGGATGAAGACGAACAACTGCTGGTACGCCGCGAAATAGCCGCCAATGGCAAAAGCCGCAGCTTTATAAACGATACACCGGTAACGCTGCAGGTACTGCGCCGCTTTACCGCTTCGCTGGTCGATCTGCACCGCCAGTTTGATACGCTGGAGCTGGGCGAAGACGAGTTTCAGCGGGGCGTGCTGGATGCACTGGCGGGCAATGCCGAGCTGCTGCGTATCTATAGCAGCATTTACCAGGCATGGCACAGCAGCCAGCAGCAGCTGCAGGCGCTGCAGCAGCTAAAAGCACAGGCCGGCAAAGAGCTGGACTATCATCGGTTTTTGCACGATGAGCTGGCCGAAGCCAACCTGCAGCCCGACGAAATAGAAAACGCCGAAACCGAATACGAGTGGCAGGCCAATGCCGGGCAGGTAAAGCAAACGCTGAGCGGTGCAGCCGAGCAACTGCTAAGTGGCGAGAGCCCCGTAGTGCCGCAGCTGAAAGCCGTGCTGCAGCAGCTGCAACAACTAAAATCGAAGCCGCCGGAGCTGGAACCGCAGCTGGAGCGGCTACAAGCCGCCTATGTAGAGGTAAAAGACATAGCCGATGAACTGGAAGCACTAGCCGATAAAACCAGCATGGATGAAGAGCGGCTGATGCTGCTGCAAGAGCGTATTAACCTGGGCAATAAACTGCTGAAAAAACATGGCCTGCAAACAACGGCACAACTGCTGGCGCTGCAGCACGAGCTGAGCGAAAAGCTGCAGCAGGTGCTGCAGGCCGATGATGACATAGCAGCACTGGAAAAGCAGGTGGCGCAGCACCTGAGCCGCTTGCAGCAAACGGGCCAGCAGCTGAGCAAGCGCCGCCAGGCAGTGGTGAAAAATTTTGAGACCGAGGTGCTGGCATTGTTGCAGCAAGTGGGTATGCCCAATGCCCGGCTAAAGGTGCAGCTATCGGCGCTGGCCACACCGGCACCACACGGCACCGATGAGGTGCAAATGCTGTTTGATGCCAACAAAAGCAACCGGTTTGAGCCCATTGGCAAGGTGGCCAGTGGCGGCGAACTGAGCCGCCTGATGCTAAGCATCAAAAGCCTGGTGGCCAGCAGCATGCAGATGCCCACCCTCATATTCGATGAAATTGATACCGGCATCAGTGGCGAAGCGGCGCGGCAGGTAGGCATCATTATGAAGGGGATGGCCGACAAGCACCAACTACTCACTATCACGCATCAGCCACAAATAGCGGCCCGTGCTCATGCTCATTTTTTTGTGTACAAACAAGAAGAGAAAGGCAAGGTACGCACAGGCATACGCCTGCTGGACCAGGAGCAGCGGGTAGAAGCCGTGGCGCACATGCTCAGCGGCAATCAGCAAACAGAAGCATCCCGAAACATAGCCCGTGAAATGATGGCGGCCATGTAGCGCCTTTTTTAGTTTCCAAAACACATTCAACCAAACCATCGCATGGTGAAGCTGGCAAGGCGCCAATGGCTACCCATACTACTGGCCCTGCTCACGGCAGCTGGCCTGGGCCAGTGGCGGGGCGATGCCTGGGAAGAACCGTTGAGGCAAGTATTGTTTCGCTTGCGGGGCGATAGTGTTCCTTCTTTTGCTACCGACTTTGTAGATGCGGCAGGCATTCCTTATGTGTACTATGCGCAGCAAAATGGCATTGCACCGGGCTATCAGTACAATGCTACCATTGTGTGCAATTATGCGCTGGCTTATGCCGATTCATTGCGCAGCCAGCCGGCCGATACAGCACTGCGAGGCAAGCTACAGCGCTGCGTGCAGTGGCTACAGCAGCAGCTGGCCGGTCAGGGCGATACCGCCATTTTTTATTTTTACTGGCAGCAGCCCTGGTACCCGCAGGTAGGGGTGCCCTACACCAGTGGTATGACATCGGGGCTGGCCATGCAGGTACTGGCCCGGGCCGATTCGCTGCTGGGCCTGCCCGATGCAGCACTTACCTGCCGGCGCCTGCTACGTGGTTTTTTCGTGCCACGGCAGCAGGGTGGCTTTACCCTGCCGCAGCCGCAGGGCTGGTGGTACGAAGAGCTGGCCAGGGCTTGCATGCCGCCAGCCACCTGCTACCGGCCGATAGCGCCGCTACTGTATGGAACAATGGGCTGGCAGCCCTGAAGGCATCTTTGCCGGCTTATGATGCTGGCGATGGCCGCATGTACTACGATGCGCAAGGAAAGCTGGCCGATAAC
>JALOMC010000169.1 GCA_025455665.1 Chitinophagaceae bacterium
GTTTTGAGCCCGCTGAAGCTGAAATCGAGGCCGGGTATTTGGGGTTCGGCAAAGCGAAACACAGGTTGGCCTTCGGCGGCATACTTGTCGATGAGCGGGCCGCCGGGGTAGGGCAGGCCCAGCAGCTTGGCGCTTTTGTCGAAGGCTTCGCCAGCGGCATCGTCAATGGTTTCGCCCAGCACCTGCATATCGAGCGGCGATTGGCAACGCACAATTTGGGTATGCCCTCCGCTAACGGTGAGGCACAAAAACGGAAAGGGTGGTTGCGGCTCGGCAATGAGATTGGCCAGTACATGTGCCTGCATGTGGTGGACGCCGATGAGTGGCTTGCCCAGCGCCAGTGCCAGGCTTTTGGCAAAGCTGCTGCCTACCAGCAAAGCGCCAATGAGGCCGGGGGCCTGGGTGTAGGCCACGGCGTCGATTTCGGATAGCTGGCAGCCGGCTACTTGCAGGGCCTGCTGCACTACCGGTAAGATGTGCTGCATGTGGGCCCTGCTGGCCAGCTCGGGCACCACACCGCCGTACTGCTGGTGCACGGCCTGCGTGGCAATGATATTGGACAAGACCTGCCCCTGCCGGCAAATGGCGGCCGAGGTTTCGTCGCACGACGACTCGATGGCGAGGATGGTGGCGGAATGGGAGCTCACAATGACAATGGGTGGCGGACAGTGCCAACAGGCGGCAAATGTACAGCCGATAGCAGCACTGCTGCTGATGGGCGCCGGATGGCAGCGGATACCGCGGTGAAGGCATGGGGCGGTGGCCTTGTGCCGCAGTAGCAGCGTACAGCCGGCACACAGGCCGAGGGGCGCACGGCTGCTGACTGCCCCCCCCCGATTGGCCAGGTTCTTTTTACTGGCCAGCGCTACTTGCTGCGAATGGCTACCACGGGATCGAGGCGGGCAGCATTCCAGGCGGGAATGATACCCGCCAGCAGGCCCACACCAATGCTGATGCCCATGGCCAAGGCAATAATACCACCCGACAGAAACACCTTGAATGGCAGCACGGCGCTGAGCAACAGGGTAATGCCAAATACCAGCAGCAAACCCACCAAGCCGCCAATGATGCAGAGGAAGGAAGACTCGAGCAAAAATTCGGTCATGATGTAGCTGCGTTTGGCGCCAACGGCTTTTTTGAGGCCAATTTGGGAGGTACGCTCTTTGACGGTGACAAACATGATATTGGCAATGCCAAACAGGCCCACCACCAGGCTGAAGCCGCCAATGATGAAGCCTGCCAGGTTGAGGCTGCTGAAGAGTCCATCGAGGCTTTGGCTGCTGGCGGTTACGTCGTTCAGGGCAAAATTGTCGTCTTCGGTGGGGCGCAATTTGCGTACGCTGCGCATAATGCCTTTTAGTTCATCTTTCAGGTCGGCTACGTTTACGCCTTCTTTGCCTTTTACCAGCAAAAAGCGCCCGGCCACCCGCTCGTCTACCACCTGGCGGCAAAAATTGAAGGGAACGATGATGATGTTGTCGAAATCCCAGCCGCCGATCATGCTTTGACCGGCTTTTTTCATGACGCCGACAATGGTGGCCGTGCGGCCCGCAATGGTGACCTGCTTGCCCACGGCCCGCTCGGCGTTGTCAAACAGTTTGACAGCGTTTTCGTACCCCATCACAATCACAGCGGTACCATTGGCAAACTCGCTGCTGGAGATGTAGCGGCCTTCGCCCACTTTTACTTCCTGAATGCGGTTGAACTCGTCGGTGGCGCCATACCAGGTCACGTTGGTGATGAGATTGTCTTTGTATTCTACATTGCTGCTATTGAAGAGCATGAAGGCGACCGCATCGGCATACTGGCTGCGGGTTTTGATGGGGCGCATTTCATCATACTTGGGCTCGGGGCGTTTTACATATTTCCACCAGGGGTAGTCGCCGCCACCGCCCCAGGGCCACTTTTGTACATACACAGTATTGGTGCCCAAATCTTTGAGGCCATCAGAAATGCTTTGCTTGAGGCTTTGCACGGTGGCCAGCACCCCAATGATGCACAGGATACCAATGGTGACCCCAAACAGGGATAGAATGGTGCGCATTTTGTTGGTGCGCAGTTCTTCAATGGCCATTTTCAGGCTGTTCCAAACAATATTCAGCGTTTTGCGCATGGGCTCAAAATTAGGCCGGTAGGCTATGCGCCTGCCGGGCTTAATGTACAAGCGGTGGGCTGGCGGTGGCCAGCGGACTGTTGGGCAAAAAAGGCGGTAAGTGCAGGAATGACTGAACAAGCAGATTTTTTAGCAAAGGCGGCTCAACCCTGCGGCATTTTTGGTTGTATATGTGATTGGTGGGTAGATATAACAGGCTTGACTATCAGTTATATTTTGTAGTCGGGCGTTGGCGAATGGTTCCTACTTTTGCGGCGCCCCGCTAATGGGAGCATCTACCAAATTTTGTTGTAGTTATGACCTGGAAACAAGCGTTTACTTCTTCCGTTGGCCGCAAGCTGGTTATGTCGTTTACCGGCATCTTTCTGGTTCTCTTTCTGATTGTGCATGTCGGTATCAATGCGTGCATTTTCGCCGATTTGAATGTAGCAGTGTGGCCGTTTGATGCCAATGACAATGGCTACATCTTCAACAAGGCCGCCCACTTTATGGGTAGCACCATTCTGATCAGGATTCTGGAAGTGGGGCTGTTCGCAGGTTTTATCCTTCACATTGTGCAGGGTTTTATGCTGGAGGCCAGCAACCGTGCAAAGCGGCAGCAAGGCTACGCGGTCAGCCTGGGCAACCGCGGCAGCAAGTGGTACAGCCGTTCAATGGGCCTGCTGGGCACGTTGATCCTGCTGTTTTTGATTTTGCACCTGGCGCATTTCTGGGTGAAGGCCCGCATCACCGGCAGCCCCGATATGCCCGAGATGGATGGGATGCATGATATGTTTAATCTGATGAAGGTGACCTTTAGCGAGCTGTGGGTGGTAGTAGTATATGTGCTGGGTTGCATTTCGCTGGCTTATCATCTGCTGCATGGCTTTCAAAGCGCCTTTCGCACAGTGGGCGTAGCCAATAAGCGTTGGATGAGCCTGGTACAGTCGGTAGGTGTGGGCTACAGCATACTGGTGCCGGCGCTTTTTGCGCTGATGCCAATAGCGATGTACCTGGGCTGGGTAGGCTGATGGTGGCGGCTTGTTTGATGATGCAGCAGGCGCTTTGAGGAAGCGGAGGCCTCTACAAAATGAGAGGTAAGAGGAGAAAAAACTCAATTTAGAAATACTAACCAATTGATACGAACGATATGCTGAACGCGAAAATTCCTGCCGGACCACTCGAAAACAAGTGGAAATCGTACAAAAGCACTTGTAAGCTGGTAAACCCGGCCAATAAGCGCAAGCTGGAAATAGTGGTAGTAGGTACCGGTTTGGCTGGCGCCAGTGCCGCTGCTTCGTTGGCCGAGCTGGGCTACAAAGTGAAAGCATTTTGCTTTCAAGATAGTCCGCGCCGGGCACACAGTATAGCCGCACAAGGGGGTATCAATGCCGCCAAGAACTACCAGAATGATGGCGACAGCGTGTACCGCTTGTTTTACGACACCATAAAAGGGGGTGACTACCGTGCCCGCGAAGCCAACGTGCATCGCCTGGCGGAAGTAAGCGGCGCCATTATTGACCAATGTGTGGCGCAGGGTGTACCCTTTGCCCGCGAATATGGCGGATTGCTGAGCAACCGTTCGTTTGGTGGTACACAGGTGCAGCGCACTTTTTACGCCGCCGGCCAAACCGGCCAGCAGCTGCTGCTCGGTGCTTACAGCGCCCTCGAGCGTCAGGTAGCCCTGGGCAATGTAAAAATGTACAGCCGGCATGAAATGCTGGACGTGGTGACAATAGATGGCAAAGCCAGGGGCATTATTGTTCGCGACCTGGTAAGCGGCGAACTGGAACGCCATTTTGGCCATGCGGTGCTGCTGTGTACCGGCGGCTATGGCAACGTATTTTACCTGAGCACCAACGCCATGGGTAGCAACGTGACTGCGGCCTGGAAGGCCCACAAGAAAGGCGCCTGGTTTGCCAATCCTTGCTTTACGCAAATTCACCCCACCTGTATACCGGTAACGGGCGACCACCAGAGCAAGCTGACGCTTATGAGCGAAAGTCTGCGGAACGACGGCCGTATTTGGGTACCCAAAAAGCAGGGCGACAACAGGCGGCCTAATGAAATAGCTGAAGAAGAGCGTGATTACTACCTGGAGCGCCGCTATCCTGCCTTTGGCAACCTGGTGCCCCGCGACGTGGCCAGCCGTGCTGCCAAAGAGCGGTGCGATGCCGGCTATGGTGTAGGCACCAGCAAGCAGGCCGTGTATCTCGACTATGCCGATGCCATCAAGCGCTATGGTAAAATAGAAGCCAATAAGCAGGGCCGTGACCATGCCACTGAGGATGAAATCATCAGCATGGGTAAAGAAGTAGTGAAAGAGAAATACGGCAACCTTTTTGACATGTACGAAAAGATTACCGGCGAAAATCCCTACGAAGTACCGATGCGCATTTACCCCGCTGTGCACTACACCATGGGTGGCCTGTGGGTAGACTACGAGTTGATGACCAATGTACCCGGCCTGTATGCTCTTGGCGAAGCCAACTTCAGTGACCACGGTGCCAACCGCCTGGGAGCCTCCGCACTCATGCAGGGGCTGGCTGATGGCTACTTTGTGATTCCGTACACCATTGGCAACTACCTGGCCGACGATATTCACACCAAGCCCATTGACACCGACCATCCGGCTTTTGTAGAAGCTGAGAAGCAAGTGGCCGACCGTATCCAGCAGCTGATGAGCATCAATGGTACCAAGACCGTGGAGAGCTTCCATAAGCGCCTGGGCAAAATCATGTGGGACAAGTGTGGCATGGCTCGCAGTGCCGAAGGACTGCAGCAGGCTATCAGCGAAATACAAGCCCTGAAGCGGGAGTTTTGGAGCGATGTGAAGATCCCCGGCGCTATCAATGAAATGAACCCTGAGCTGGACAAAGCCAATCGGGTGGCCGACTTTATAGAGCTGGGCGAACTGATGTGCCTGGATGCCCTTGACCGTAATGAAAGCTGCGGTGGCCATTTCCGTGAGGAGTACCAAACGCCCGATGGCGAGGCCATGCGTGATGATGCCAATTTCATGTATGTATCGGCCTGGGAGTTGAAAGGCGACCACCAGTGGGAGCTGCACAAAGAAAGCCTCGACTACGAAGTGGTGAAGCCGAGCCAGCGTTCGTACAAGTAATTAACCCATTGTATCAAGCGAATACCTTCAGAACATGGAACACTACAATATGAATTTGAACCTGAAAGTTTGGCGTCAGGCTAATACGCAAGCCAAGGGGCGTTTCGAAACCTATCAGGTAAAGAACATTTCTTCGGAAATGAGCTTTCTGGAAATGATTGATGTATTGAACGAAGAGCTGATTGCTGAGGGAAAGGACCCCATCACGTTCGACCATGACTGCCGCGAAGGCATTTGTGGAGCCTGTTCCATGTACATCAATGGCCGGCCGCACGGCCCTTGGGAGCAAAATACTACCTGCCAGCTGCACATGCGTGCCTATAAAGACGGCGATACCATCACCATTGAGCCATGGCGTGCCAATGCCTTCCCGGTGATCAAAGACCTGATGGTGGACCGCTCTGCTTTTGATCGCATCATCCAGGCAGGTGGCTACATCAGTGTGAATACGGGCAACGCAGTGGATGCTAATGCTATACCGATTGAGAAGGACCATGCTGACTCTGCCTTCATGGCAGCGGCCTGCATTGGCTGTGGTGCTTGTGTAGCGGCTTGCAAAAACAGCTCTGCTATGCTCTTCACATCGGCCAAG
>JALOMC010000170.1 GCA_025455665.1 Chitinophagaceae bacterium
GGTATTGATAGTCAACCCCTTCGGGGTTGTGGCTTCGGCAACGTATTGCGGGTGCACCTTGCTGCATGCGCTTTACCCACCCCGGCCTCGACTGAGTTGAAGCCACCCCACCACAGGAGGGGATGAGCGGACCACCTTGAGGGCGGCGGATCTACCTGCGGAGATGCCTCCTGCGTCTGCATGACGGAAAAGCGCTTGCCAGGGCGGTGGCTGTTGGTCAGGCGGCCAACAACGGCGAAAATCGCAGATGGCAAAGAGCGGTAGCGTTGACGAAAGGCTGTCGACCGCCTACTTTCAACCTAGCGCCGCCTTCAGCACTTTTACAAATGCCTGCATTTCATCCATGGTACCAATGGAGGTGCGGCGCCAGCCGGTACCGGCTTCGTAGGTGCGTACACCCTGTATGTTGGCGGCTTGCAGGGTGGCGGCCAGGTCGCCGGCAAAGCGGCTGGCATCGTAGTACACAAAGCTGGTATAGCTGGGTATCACGGGCAGACCCAGTTGGTTCAGCTGCTGCATCACATAGCGGCGCACCTCCTCATTTTGCTGGCGGGTGCTGCGCATAAAATCGGCATCGTCCATGGCGGCCATGGCACCGGCCAGGCTTACCGCACTGGGGCCGGCATTGGCCCAGGGCTGCCAGGGGCTCAGCTTTTTAATGGTATCGGGGTGCGCCAGCACATAGCCCACCCGGGCACCGGCCATGCCATGAATTTTGGAAAAGGTTTTGGCCACTACCACTTGCCGGTTATCGGCCACCAGGGGCGCCAGGCTTTTGGTATCGGCATATTCGGTGTAGGCTTCATCTATCAGCAGGGTGGCGCTGCGGCTTACCCGCTCGGCAAAAGCGAGCAGGTCGGCATCGGGCAGGATGGTGCCGGTGGGGTTGTGCGGATTGACCACATACACCAGCCGCGTTTGGGCATCCATGGCAGCCAGCATGGCATCCAGCTGGTGCACCTTGCCGGCGTTCAGCGGCACCTTGCGTATTTGCAGGCCGTACAGTTCGGCGGCGGTAAACCACAGCTTAAAAGTAGGATCGGCCGTGACCACATTGGCGCCTTTGCTGGCGCACATGGCGGCAGTATTGCCCAGCAGCTCGCTGCTACCTGCGCCCAGCAATACATGGTCTTTGCTCAGGCCATGCAGGCGGGCTATTTTTTCCCGCAGGGCAGTGGCCATCTCCATGGGGTAGCGGTTGCTGTGCGCCACCGCCTCGGCCATGGCCTTGCGGGCCAACGGCGATACACCGTAGGGGTTTTCGTTCTGGCCAATGCGGATCAGTTTGCCCACGGTGTCTTCATCCCAGGGCGCCAGCCAATCGGCAGGCTGGCTTTGCGGGTGGGCCATCAGGCGGCCACCCATGCCCAGGGCGGCCAGTGCCAGCGAGCTTTGTTTTAGCCAGTTTCTACGGTCGAGTGCTGCCATGGTGCTTGTTTTTTATTCGGTGGGAAAGTACAACAGGATGAGCAGTTATCAGCCCCCTCGTGTGCCCAGCTCCACCAGTTCCAGGTTGGTGGGGCGCCCATCGGCAATGGCGAAGCGCAGCAGGGTGCGCACCTGGTGCCAGCCGTGGCGGCCGGCAGCGCCAGGGTTGAGGTGCAGGCAGGAGAGGGCGGCATCGTACTGCACTTTTAGTATGTGGGAATGGCCGGCAATGAACAGCTGGGGCCGGTGCTGTAGCAGCAGGGCCTTGCTGGCGGTATTGTACCGGGGTGGGTAGCCGCCAATGTGGCGCATCAGCACCCGCAGGCCGCCACACTCAAATAGCAGGTCTTCGTCGGGGAAATGCTGCCGCACTTCGCGGCCATCAATATTACCATACACGCCTCTGATGGTGTTGATGGCGGTGTGCTGGCGAAGGGCTTCTAACTGTTCGGGTACGCCATCGCCAAAATCGCCGGCATGCCACAGCTCATCGCAGTGGGCCAGGTGGCGGGCTATCTGCGGGTCCAGCCAGCCATGGGTATCGCTTATCAGGCCTATTTGCAGCATGTGCCAAATGTATTCCGCTTTACCTTTACCGCTCTTTGTTGCTTGCGCCATGCCCTTCTTTCGAAATTTTACTTACCACATCGATAAGCGCCGTTGGAAATATCATTTCCTGATG
This sequence comes from Chitinophagaceae bacterium, assembly GCA_025455665.1. Classification (GTDB taxonomy): domain Bacteria; phylum Bacteroidota; class Bacteroidia; order Chitinophagales; family Chitinophagaceae; genus Phnomibacter. The sequence continues at coordinate 2,111 of JALOMC010000170.1, forward strand.
GTATCGCTTTGTCGGGGGTTGAATAGTTGATTGGGGATTAGTTGATTGGGGATTAGTTGATTGGGGATTAGTTGATTGGGGATTGGTTGATTGGAAATTAGTTCATTGGGATTTAGTTGATGAGTCGCAGCCATGCATGGCCTGTTATCTTCCTCGCCATGAAATTTGCTGAAATCGTCACTTCCAAATCATCACTCACCATTCCTAAATCCTAAATCATCATTCTCCATTCCCGTCATTATCGCATTATCGCATTATCACATTTGCACATTATCACATTAAAGTCATGCCTCATTACCAATGCCAGGGCCAGGTGCCCCATAAGCGTCATACGCAGTTTCGCCGCCCCGATGGTGGCCTTTACAGCGAGCAGCTGTTTTCTACCGAAGGTTTTTCCAACGATTATAGTTTGCTGTACCATATTCATCCGCCTACGGTCATCACAGGGCACGATGCGCCGGTGGATGTACGTCCGCAGATAGCCGAAGAGGGCATGCTGAAGCACCGCTCGTTTGAAGGCTTTGCAGTAAAGCCGCAGGCCGATTACCTGGCCAGCCGCCAGCCGGTGCTGGTGAATGCCGATGTGCACATCAGCCTGGCGGCGCCGCAGCAAAGCATGACCGATTACTTTTTTAAAAATGCCGATGCCGACGAAGTGCTGTTTGTACACGAAGGCAGCGGTACCCTGCTGAGCCAGTATGGCGCCTTGCGCTTTGGCTACGGCGATTATGTGGTGGTACCCCGTGGCACCATTTACCAGCTGCAGTTCGATGGGGCCGACAACCGCCTGTTCATCGTAGAATCATTCAGCCCGGTGGTACCGCCCAAGCGCTACCTCAGCAAGTATGGGCAGCTGCTGGAGCACAGCCCGTATTGCGAACGCGACATCCGGCCGGCACAGCACCAACCTGCCACCGATGCCAGCGGCGATTTTCTCATCCAGACCAAAAAGAAGGGCTTTTTGTATGGCCTGCACTATGGCCACCACCCCTTTGATGTAGTCGGTTGGGATGGTTGCTGTTATCCGTACGCCCTCAGCATCCACGATTTTGAACCCATTACCGGCCGCGTACACCAGCCGCCGCCCGTGCACCAAACCTTCGATGCGCACAATTTCGTTATCTGCTCCTTTGTGCCACGACTGTACGATTACCACCCGCAGGCCATACCGGCGCCGTACAACCATAGCAATATCGACAGCGATGAAGTGCTGTACTACGTCGACGGCGATTTTATGAGCCGCAAGCATGTGACCCGCGGCATGATCACGCTGCACCCGGCCGGCATTCCGCATGGCCCGCACCCCGGCGCGGTCGAAAAAAGCATTGGCAAAAAAGACACGCAGGAGCTGGCAGTGATGGTCGATACGTTTCACCCGCTGAAGCTGACCCGTCAGGCGCTGGACATTGAAAACGAAGGGTACGTAATGAGCTGGGCAGAATAAGCAGCCAATGTGATAATGTGCAAATGTGATAATGAGAAAATGGGGCGGGCGTTGGCAGGTGCAGCTGGCATTTCACTTGGGAATGTACGAGGGTGATGGAGGCAGTCTTTCCATCTAGCTGGTACCTTTCTTTTCAGCTGGCCGATGCAACAGGCTGTTCTGTTTAGTTGGCACTTTACCAGTACGAAATCCGGCTATTTCCGCCTGTACCATGTCAGCTTGTTGGTGGCTGGTTTTGCCAAAGGGTTTATCGTCCGGCGAGTATATTTACGTAGCTTTCGTTGCCGGCCGGCGCTATTAGCAGCATGGTAGGAGTTATGGAACGGTGTATAGACAGGTAATGGGATTGTTTGTACAAAAAAGAGACTTGAAAAGAAATAACCATGAAGAAATCGAAAAATATAATGATCAAAAAGAACTACAAAAAAAAAGTCACTTCGCTTCCGCTCTCCTCTGAGAAAAGTTTAGTCGACTTCTATCTTAAATTGAAGGAACGAACGACAGTAGCGAATTATGACATCGAGTTCCAAAAGGCTTTTTCTTTGATTTATGATGACGCTATCCTTCTTTGCTTGACAAAAAGTTTTTGTCAATTTATTAGGGAGAAATTTAATGTCACTTGCTATCCGAAGGCACAGAATATAATATTTAGACTCGAAAGGAAAAACACTCCGGTGTTGCTAATAAGAAGGCAATCTTATCGCAGACTTAAACTAAAGAGTAGCTCAAAAGGGAAAGTTGGCCAGTCCGGTATTTATGGTGGGAAGAAGATTATCAATAAGCCAATACAGGTTATCGCCAACAGGGGTAAGTACACCACCCACATCGGTGATACATTATCAAAGAGGCTGCCAACTGCAAGCGGAAATAAACTGAGACCAATATTCCCCCCAAACATCATTCCTTGCAATACCTTAGCCGTTGCTTCGCCACCACTCATACTTCTACCGATCAACTGAACTTCTGGTCCACCAGCGTTGACAAAAACCAAAGCTGAAAATGCTGTTGACAACCCGAGAGCGACCATTACAGCACTTAGCCACGCAATCCAAGAACTGAGATGTTGAATAACTAACAGCAGCAGCAGCAAACTGAATCCAAAGAATACCAGCAGCATGTCAATAACGAACATGGCAAGAGGGCGTAATTTCGTCGAAAGCGGAATTCCAATCAGTCGTCCAACAGTAAACGTCACATACAAAACTGACGTCAGCAGGGCAGCCTCCGCGACTGGCCATGATAAGTAGCAGATAGCAAATGATGTAAAAAACGATCGACCAGTAATTTCCAAACCACCATAGAAAAACGTCAAAACAAAAACGATGGCCATGTAGATGATAATTAAGTTCTTCCTCGTTTTCGACTGAACTATTGTTGGTGTGTCAGACACCGACCATCTTCTCTTGCCATTTCTGTCGGCGCAGTGCAGTGATGACGTTTCGTTGTTTCCAATCGGGTCACTGTGGTGAGTCTTTGGCTGGAAATATTTAAATAGAAGAAGACCAGCCGTCGGTAAAGTCGTAAGCAACGACATCATACCAATTAATACGTAAGCAAAACGTACTGATTGCAATCCTTCCGGTAAGTTCGACGTCATCATCGTCAGTATTGTGTTGTTTCTTGCTATAGCAGTGGTGTCATCAAGTTTTAAGGCGGTAATAATCTGTGCGTAGTAAGTCGTTGAAAAATTTGAAGTTGTCTAAAAAAAGAGAGAACAGTTTGTAACAATTGCAGTTTCTCCCGAATGCAAGCAAAGTTCATGACGTCTTGCAGAAGAACAAGACTTCGGGGTTAGCTTTCTTAAGAGTCAGAAAATATATTAGACAGTGAATGAATTAGATCGAATGAATTTATTCTTGCCAATAAGTAAACATAAATTCAAGGGCATGACATGCAGAGCAAGAATATTCGACATCAAGGCTTGCATGCATTAATATGTTGTTTAATCAGTACAAGGTGGGTAATTCGTGCATCTGCTCATAACCTCATTACATTCGCTTCCCATAATTAGATTACACAGCCTGTTGTGTATGAATCAGGGGCTCCCGATTTCGATTATCTGACCATGTTTCTATTTTCTGACATTAACAGGGTCGCAGGAAGTTCTAGACAGAGAAAACCCATTTTATTGCGTGCACTTTTTCAATACGTTATTGCGCGTGAACACTATTCAGATATACCACTTAATCGATTCGATAAAGTTATTACGTAAACCACTAACTCTG
>JALOMC010000171.1 GCA_025455665.1 Chitinophagaceae bacterium
GTTGTAGAAATACATGTAGTTGAACACATTGAACGCCGCTGTGGGCTGCAGCCGGTTGCTGAACTGCAAGCCGGTTTCGGCGCCGGTGCGCAGCCGAAAGCTGAGTACCTGCGCAGCCGCGGCCTCGGGTATGCTGCTGCTGCGGCAGCCGGCCACGGCTACGGCAGCTGCTACTATGCAAAAAAGAATGCTCCGCATGCAGGGCAAGCTACGGAAAGGAGGCTTGACAAATAAACTAAACCGATAGCGGAGGAATGTATGTGCAGACCTGGTGCCGCCGTGCTCCACCCACCCCCCGAAACGCCTATATTGCAATGCTGGCCAATGCCGCATGGTGGGGCCGCTTGCTTATGAAAAATACCTTGTTGCTGATAGGAGGGGTGTGCCTGCTGAACGCCTGCAGCCGGCCCGAGCCGTTGTTTACCTCGCTGGATGCCGGCCGGCACGGCATCACGTTTCAAAACAGCATTACTGAAAGCGATATGCTGAGCGTACTCAACTATGAGTACATCTACAATGGTGGCGGGGTGGGCATTGCCGACTTTAACAACGATAGCCTGCCCGATGTGTACCTGAGCGGCAACATGGTGCCCAACAAAATGTACCTGAACAAAGGCGATTTTCAATTTGAAGACATCACCGAATCAGCCGGGGTAGCCGGCGGCGGCAAGTGGTGCAAGGGCGTAAGCATTGTAGACATTAACAACGATGGCTGGCAGGATGTGTATGTATGTGCAGCTGTAAAAGACGATGAGCAGGCGAGGCGCAATCTGCTGTACATCAACCAGGGCGTAAGCGCCGGCAGCAGCACCCCCCGCTTTACCGAAGCGGCCGCTGCGTATGGCCTCGATGATGCATCGAACACGCACATGGCGGCTTTTTTTGATTACGACAACGATGGCGACCTCGATGTGTACCTGCTACTCAACGATCTCGATGGTACTTACCCCAACGAGTTCAGGCCCATCCGCACCGATGGCAGCTGGCCCAATACCGACAAGCTGCTGCAAAACAACTGGGACAGCAGCAAAGGCCACGCCTACTTTACCGATGTGAGTGCTGCGGCCGGCATCCTGACCGAAGGGCATGGGCTGGGCGTGAGCATTGCCGACATCAACCGCGATGGCTGGAAGGATATTTATGTAAGCAACGACTACCTCTCTAACAACATTCTATACATCAACAATGGCAATGGCAGCTTTACCGACCGCTGTGCCGAGTACCTGGCCCATACCAGTAAAAATGCCATGGGCAACGATATAGCTGATATCAACAACGATGGCCTGGACGATATCATAGAAACCGATATGGCGCCGGCCGATAACTACCGGCTGAAAATGATGTACAGCGATATCAGCTACCAGACTTTTCAAAACTCGGCCCGCTTTGGCTACATGCACCAGTATGCCCGCAATACCCTGCAGCTCAACCGGGGCCCTCACCGGGCGGCCGGCGATAGCGCAGGGCGGCCACTTTTTTCTGACATAGCGTACCTGGCCGGCGTAGCCCAAACCGACTGGAGCTGGGCGCCCCTGCTGGCCGATGTAGACAATGATGGCTACCGCGACCTGCTGGTATCAAACGGCTTGCCCCGCGATATGAGCGACCTTGACTTTATGGCCTACCGCAAACAGGCCGTGGCCAAAACACCGCTGCAAGAAGTGCTGCCGCAAATGCCGGCCGTGAAGGTGCCCAACTACATTTTTCGCAACAATGGCGATCTGCGTTTTACCAACAAAACAACCGAATGGGGCTGGGAACAACCTACTTTTTCGGCTGGTATGGCCACCGCCGATTTTGACCGCGATGGCGATTTGGATGTGATCATCAACAACACCAACATGCCCGTAACCCTGCTGCGCAATAATGCACAACAGCAACAGCCGCGGCAGTACCTGCGGGTGCAGCTGCAGGGGGCAGCGCAAAACAGGGGCGGCTTTGGCGCCCGGGTGAGCTTGTATACCAGCCGGGGCTTGCAGTCGGCCGAGCACTCACCCTACCGCGGCTACATGAGCAGTGTGGAGCCTGTGCTGCATTTTGGTATTGATAGCGGTGTGCAGCTACAAAAGCTGGTAGTAGAATGGCCTGGCGGAAAACTGCAGGTGCTGTCGGCACCGGTTGCTGGCACCACGCTGCTGCTTCGCCAAAGCGATGCCACCGTAGTGGCCGGCGAAAAAGAAAAAGCCGCTCTGCCGCTGCTGACCGATGTATCGGCAGCCGCACAGCTGCAGCACGTGTACGATGAGGTAGACTTTATCGATTTCAACATTCAACGATTGATACCGCACAAGTTTTCGCAGTATGGCCCTTCGCTGGCCGTGGGCGATATAGATGGCAATGGGCTGGATGATGTGGTGATGGGTGGCGGCTCGCCCAACTATGCCAGCCTGTATTATCAGCAGCCCGATGGCCGCTTTCGGCGGCAGCCCCTGATAGACCGCGAAGACCTGAAATACCAGGATGATGGCGGCTTGTGCTTGTTTGACGCCGATGGTGATGGCGATCTCGATTTGTACATCGCTTCGGGCGGTGGCGAAAACGAACCGCAATCGAAAGCCTATGTCGATCATTTTTTTGAAAATGATGGCCGTGGCCGCTTGCAGGAAAAGGAACTGCCCATCTTGAACAACCGCAGCACCAAAAGCGCTGTGCGGGCTGCCGACTACGACCGCGATGGCGATATGGACCTGCTGGTAGCGGGCCGCTTTATACCCGGCCGCTACCCGGCGCCGGCCAGTAGTTTTTTGTATCGAAATGACAGCAAGCCCGGCGCCATCAACTTTACCGACGTAACCAGCCAGCTGGCACCCGAGCTGCTGCAATGCGGCCTGGTGACTGATGCGCTATGGACTGACATTAACAACGATGACTGGCCCGACCTGCTGCTGACTACCGAGTGGGGGCCGGTGCTTAGTTTTGCCAACCAGCAGGGCCGGTTGAAAAAAACAGACAACGGACTGAGCAAGGCCACCGGTTTTTGGAACAGCGCCACCGCCGCCGATGTAGACAACGACGGCGATATGGACTATGTGCTGGGCAATTTTGGCTGGAATAGTTTTTTGACAGCCAGTGCCACGCAGCCATTGGGTATTTACGGAAAAGACTTTGATAACAACGGTAGCTATGATGCGGTGGTCACCTGCTTTTTGACGGATAGTTTGGGCGGCGGCATGCAAGAGGTGCCGGTAGCAGGTCGCGATGAGTTCATCAAAGAGATGACAGCGCTGAAAGAGCGGTTTCCCAACTATGCCAGCTATGCCCGCAGCCATATCGGCAATTTGTTTTCGCCAGAGATGATGCAAGATGCGCTGGCGCTGAAAGCCACTACGCTGGCTACCAGCTGGGCTGAAAACAAAGGCAATTACCAGCTGGTACTGCATGCACTGCCAGTGCAGGCGCAGCTGGCACCCGTGTACGGCATAGCCGCGGCCGATGTAAATGCCGATGGCAACCTGGACCTGGTGCTGAATGGCAACGAGTACAGCATGGCACCCTACCTGGGCCGGCACGATGCCCTGCAGGGCGAGGTACTGTTGGGCAATGGACGTGGCGGTTTTGTGGCGGCATCGGCCTGGCAAAGTGGGCTGCACCTGCCGGGCAATGGCAAAGGGCTGGTGCTGCTGAACCGACGTGGGCAGCCAGCCCTGCTGGCAGCTAATAATAGTGGCGCCAGTAAATTTTATGTGCAGGCAAATGCGAGGCTGGTACCACTGAGCCCAACCGACCGCTACCTGCTGGTGCAGTTGGCCGATGGCCGGCAGCGCCGCGAAGAACCAGGCAGCAGTACTTTCTTATCGCAGCCCGGCCGGTATGCCTGCTTTAGCCCGGCTGTCAAGCAGGTGACAGTGGTGGACAACAAAGGACAACGACGCATTTTACAACCATGAGAAACTCTTTTATGGCAGTACTCACCTTCCTATTAGGTGTAAGTGCCTGCCAGCCAGTCAGCCGGCCCCTGCCAGCCACCGCGCAGCTGCAGGATCAATGTGTACAAGCGCTGACCAATGTGATTGTGTACGACATTTTTACGCCGCCGGTGGCCAGCCGCCTGTATGCTTACACGCAGCTGGCTTACTACGAGGCTTTGCGACCGGCCAATCTCCAATTCGCATCGCTGCTGCCGCAGCTACGTGGCTTTGCAGCCCTGCCAGCCGCACCCGATAGCAACGGCTGTCACTTCGGCCTGAGTGCTGCTACTGCCTTTTTGAAAGTGGCAGAAGCACTGGTGTTTTCAAAAGATTCGATGAAGGTAGCGGGTCGGCGAATACTGCAACCGTATGATAACCTGGAGGCCGGCGTAAGGCAGCGGTCGGTAGCGTGGGGCGAAGCCGTGGCAGCGGTGGTGCTGGCCCGTGCTGCTGCCGATAACTACAAGCAAACCCGCGGGATGCCTCGCTACAGTGTGTTTAAAGACGCGGGCCGCTGGACACAAACGCCACCCGAATATGCCGATGCGGTAGAGCCGCACTGGCGGCTGATAGCGCCACTGCGCATGGATAGTGCTGCGCAATGCCAGCCGCCGCCGCCACCCGATTACAGCACCGATAGCAGCAGCCGCTACTATATGGAGCTACGCGAAGTGTACCAGGTGGCGGCCGGCCTGACTGCCGAACAGGACAGCATAGCCTACTACTGGGACGATAATCCTTTTGTGGTGGAGCACAAAGGGCACTTTACCATGGCCAATAAAAAAATCACGCCGGTTGGGCATTGGATGGGAATAGCCGGCATACTGTGCGGCCGCTACGCACAAGGTGATGCTGTAAAAGTGGCGCAGGTATATGCACTGACGGCGGCCGCTATTTTTGATGGCTTCATTTCGTGCTGGTACGAAAAGTATAAAAGCCGGACGGTGCGCCCCGTTACCGTCATTCGGGAGTGGATAGCGCCTACATGGGAGCCGCGATTGCAAACGCCTCCGTTTCCGGAATATACCAGTGGCCACAGTGTAATATCGGCGGCGGCTGAGCAGGTGCTGACAGCCGCATTTGGTGAGGTGCCCTTTACCGATACCACCGAGATGCCCTACCTGGGGATGCAGCGGACCTTTGCATCGGCCCGGGCTGCCTCGGCAGAGGCGGGCATTAGCCGCTTGTACGGTGGCATTCATTTCAGGGCTGCCATTGAGGCTGGTAAAATGCAGGGCGAACAGGTAGGCCAATTGTTTGTGCCATTGCTGCGGAAATAAAGGGTGCGGCAGTTGGTAAAACCATTGCTGAACGAATGCTGCAAACACAGCAAATTTGCGCTTCGGAAGCGAGATGCTTGAACGGACGGCGCACTGCGCTGTAGTAAATATTGACCCCCGAAAACGAGAGAGCTGTATGAAGAAATGGATATGGGCACTTGTGATGCTGATAATAGTGCTGGTAGTAGTGGCGTGGTGGCTGCCGGCTACGGTGCAGGTGCAGCAAACCCTGGTATTGAAGCGGCCGCTGACTGCAGTGGAACGCAGCCTGATTAATATGCGCCGCTGGCCTGAGTGGTGGCCCGGCAAGCAGGTGGCCGATTCGGTATACGAGCATGCCGGCCATCGCTGGCAAATCAATACCGTATTGCTGAACGGTTTTACGGCTACCGACCTCGACCAGCCGGGCCGCTATTACGATTGCAAAATAGTGCTGATGGAAAACAACCAAACAGCGCTGAGCCTTACTGTGTGGCAACAAGCGGGGGCTAACCCCATCAGCAAGTTGCGGGCTAATTTTTCTAAAGCGGCTTACCAGCGCTTTGCCGAATCGTGGCTCGCATCGGTAGCCGGCTATTTCGAAAGT
>JALOMC010000172.1 GCA_025455665.1 Chitinophagaceae bacterium
CAGATTGGCTGCATAACGGCATCCCTACACTCATGACCGCTTAGATTTGGATTTGAGAGGAAATAAAGCTGAATGACGAGCTTTCGAACACTGGAACGCTGAAACCTTCGAACTCCTGAACTCCTGAACTTGTGAACTCGTGAACCTCTGAACTCACATTGTCACATTATCGCATCATCCCATTATCACATTACCTCCCCTCCTTTACTTTGCGCCTATGCAGCCTGCTCTCTCTATTGTGGTATGCACCTACAATCGGCAAAAGTTTATAACCGCCTGCCTGGAGCACCTGGCGGCCCAAAGCCTGCCCGCCGGGCAGTGGGAGGCCATTGTAGTAGACAATGCCAGCACCGACCAAACCGCCAGTCTGGTGCAAGCCTTTATGCAGGCGCACCCGCAGGTGCCACTGCGCTATGTGTACGAGGCGCAAAAAGGCCTCAGCCATGCCCGCAATCGCGGTATTGCCGAGGCCCGGGCCCCGATTGTAAGTTTTATTGATGATGACGCCGAAGCCGTGCCCGGTTTTGCAGCCGAACTGCTGCACTTTTTCGACACGCACCCCCACGCAGCGGGCGCCGGCGGCCGCGTACTGCCCAAGTACTCCGAAAAGCCCGAACCAGCGTGGATGAACAAATACCTGAACGGCTATATTGGCAAGGTAGATCACGGCGAAGGGCCCATCCGCCGCTTTGCCGGCCGCATGAAGTACCCCATCGGGTGCAACATGGCGTACCGCAAGGCTTTGCTGCTGCAGGCCGGTGGCTTTCGCCCCGACCTCACGTTTCGTGGCGACGATAAGTACATTTTCTACGCTGTATCAGCCATAAACCCGCAGGTGTATTACCTGCACCAGGCCATGGTACATCACAATATCGATGCCCACCGGCTGGAGTTTGATTATTTCAAAAAACTGTTTTTGAAGACGGGCAACGAAGAACGGCGCCGCATAGGCACCGGCGGCACCATCGCGGTGCTGGCCAAGCTGGCCGAGTACATGGCAAAATGGGCAGTATCGGTCGGGTTATGGGGAGTGTTTACGCTTCGCGGCCAGTATAGCAAGGGCTTGTACACCATGTACAGCCAGTGGTTTACTTTGCAGGGCTTTCTCACACGAGAGGTGTTTGTGCGATAAGATGGTTAATTTTTGCCCGACAACGCCTTTTGCCATACCATATCTGCCAGAAATTTGTTTAAAAGAAAAAGCGATGCCAGTCGAACCTTTCGGGTACCTGCAGCATCTATAGTTTCAAACAGCCAACCGGCTGCTCAAATAAAGAGGATGAATCAAATGATCAGATTGAACGCCTTTTGTCGCCCTTTCCTGCTGATATTCATGTGGGCCGCCGCACCGGCCGTTTTTGGGCAAAAGCTGACTTACTCGGTGCCCGAAAAATATGAGGCCCGCCAAACCAACTTCGACATCATTGGCAAATACGGCGAGAATGTGCTGGTGTACAAAAACTTCCGCGATAAAAACTACATCTCGGTGTACGACCGCGACATGAAAGTGATCGACAATGTAGACCTCGATTTTTTACCCAACCGGCTGATCGAAGCATCTTTTGTGGCACACCCCGACTTCAGCTATCTCTTCTTTCAGTACAACCAGCGGGGCATAGTACACCTGAAGGCCGTAAAGCTGGACGCCAAAGGCAACAAGCTGACGGAGCCCATGGAAATAGACACTACCGTGGTTGGCACCAACAACGACGATAAGATCTATTCCATTTTGCCAAGCGAAGACAAAAGCAAACTGCTCATCTTCAGAATCAATACCAAAAACGAGCGGCGTTTTCAGTTCAAAACCCTGCTGTTTGACAAGGAGCTAAACCTGCAGCACAGCAGCAGGCTGGGCCTTGATATGGCCGAACGCAACGACTTTCTGACCGATTTTTTGATTGACAACGACGGGAACCTCGTTTTTGGCAAGGGCATCCGGCTGGGCAATGCCGACAACATCAACAAGTTTTTTCTGGTGACCAAGCCCTACAACCAGGACCAGTTCCTGTTTCGGGAGCTGCAGTTTGAAAACATCAGCCTGGATGAGGTGAAATTGAAAATTGACAATTTCAACAAGCGATACCTCTTTACCGGCTTCTACTATCCGGGCCGAAAAGGCAGCATCGAAGGGGTGGCCACTGCCATTTTTGATAGAACCAAACTAGAGTGGGTGGTACGCACCACTACGCCGTTTGATGATCAATTGCGAGAAGACAACCGCGGCAATCAGAACTTCAAGAATGCCTTCAACGACTTCTTCATTCACGAAGTCACCATCCGCAGCGACGGCGCCTTTTTGATTAATGCCGAAAGCAACTACCAAAGCAACCGCGGTGGTGGTATGCCCTTCAACCGGTGGGATATGATGAACCCGTGGATGGGCCCCATGGGCTGGGGCGGCGGTTGGGGCACGCCCTGGGGCTGGGGTGGCTCACCCTGGGGCTGGGGTTCGCCCTGGTGGGGATCGCAAAACAACAATACCCGCTTCCATGCCGACAATATCATTGTAATGGCATTTGATAAAAATGGTAAACTGCTGCTGAGCAACCAGGTGGTGAAATCGCAGTTTGATGATAACAGTGCCAATGCCATCAGCTATTTTATGGCCAACACCGGCAATGGGCTGCAATACATCTACAACGACTATGAAAGCCGCAACCTGGTATTGGCCTACCAAACGCTCAATCCCGAAGGCCGCGTCATCCGCAATCCTACCATGAAGAGCCTGGAGCGGGACTACAAGTTCTTACCTCGCCTGTCCAAACAAATCGATCGCAAAACCATCATCATTCCCTGCCTGTACCGCAATTCATTGTGCTTTGCCCGCATGGAGTTTCCGGCATAACACAGCTGTTGAATCAACCGGTTTGAATGTGATAAAGTAAAGCCCTGCGCTGGCGGGGCTTTAAATATTTTTGCCGCCTTCGTATCACCTTAGCTATCTCGTTGTGATTGGCGTATTCAGAGAAAGAAGTGCCTTGCAGGTACCGGCCCTGCTGGTGCTGGCCTTGTTGCTAAAAATGGGCTACACCGCCTACCAGCTACCCACAACCGGCTACCCACAGCCGGGCGGGCTGCTGGTGCAGTGGATAAACCAACACCTGGTGGGGCACTACAGCCAGCCTTTTCTCAATGTGCTTTGCCTGCTTTTGCTGCTCGGGTCGGCTTTTTATGCCAATGTGGTGGCCAATAACCGGCGCCTTTTTCAGCACCGTAGCCTGCTGGTAGCGCTTTGTGTGCTGCTGTTTTCCAGCTTGTTTCCGGGTACCAATGTGCAGCTGCCAGCCCTGCTGGTATTGCCACTGCTCATTGCTTGTTTTGCCGTCCTCACCCGCCTTTACCAAACCGATAAGGCCCGCAGCCACATCGTGAATGCGGGCATCCTGGCGGGCCTCGCCTATTTGCTGTACCACCCCGCCCTGCTGCTGATTCCTGCCTGCTTTGTAGGCCTGGCGCACATGCGGCCCTTCCGGCTGGCAGAGTGGCTGCTGCTGCTGGTAGGCCTGCTTACCCCCGCCTATTTTGTGCTGGCCATCGAGTTTTTGACCAACCACTGGCAGCCTGCCAGGCACCTGCCCCAGTGGCAGGGTACCGCCCTTGCAGCGCCCGATACCCTGTATTGGTGGGTGGCAGCCGGCATGGGGGTACTATGGCTGCTGCTGGGCTTTGCCAGCTGGAACCAGCAAACCCGCCGCATGGTCATCCAAATCAGAAAAAACTGGTACGCCCTGCTTTTTATAGGCCTGCTACTGGTACCCGCTATGCTGCTATGGCCTGGCCACCTGTATGGGGTGCTGGCCCTGCTCAGTTTTCCGGTGGGCTGCCTGCTGGCCAGCACCTTTGCCGGCGAGGGCAAAGGCATTGGGCAGTTGGTATTTTTTTGGCTGCTTATCATAGCCACGGCAGTGGTAGGCTGGGGCTGGAAAAGCGGCGCCATGTAGGCAGGGGCATTCAGTTATCTTTGCGCCGGCCAGGCGCCATTTTGTATAAAAAGCGACACTATGAAATTTGGAGTGGTAGTTTTTCCGGGTAGCAACTGCGACCGCGATATGCACGACGCCCTAGCCCACGACCTGGGGCAGGAAGTGAGGATGCTGTGGCACAAAGACAGAGACCTGAGCATGTTCAGCACCGACGATTGTATTGTACTGCCCGGCGGCTTCAGCTACGGCGACTACCTGCGCTGCGGCGCCATTGCCCGCTTCAGCCCCATGATGCAAAGCGTGATAGAGTTTGCCAACCGCGGGGGCAAAGTACTGGGCGTGTGCAACGGCTTTCAGATACTGTGCGAAGCCGGCCTGCTGCCAGGTGTACTGCTGCGCAATGCCAACCAGCAATTCATTTGCAAAAACGTGTACCTGAACGGCGCCGGCACCCAGGGACTCAAAATACCCATTGCACACGGTGAGGGCCGCTACTTTGCCGACGAAGCCACGCTGGACCAACTGGAAGCAAATGGCCAGGTGATTTACCGCTACGCCACGGCCGAAGGCGTCATCACGCCCGAAGCCAACCCTAACGGTGCCATGCGCAACATTGCCGGTATTTGCAATGCCGGCCGCAATGTATTTGGCATGATGCCCCACCCCGAGCGGGCCTGCAGCCAGGCCTTGGGCAATACCGACGGCATCGCTGTGTTTCAGGAGCTGGGGCTGCTGCAGCCGGCGGCCGTGCCTGCCTGATCGGGTCTTGCCACTGCCTTGCTTGTAAAAGTTGTCAAAACATTTACAGAAATAAAAGGCCAACGTCGGCAAGGTTACAGTTTGCCGCACGTATGTGTCCTAAACTTGCTCCCGGCTGGTGCTATTGCGCCAGTCTTTTATGCATCAAAAAACGTTTTGTTGGTATGAAGCATTTATTGACCCTGATACTAGCAGCCGCCCTGGGCCTTCAGGCGCAGGCACAGGTAAAAAATCCGGTAAAGTGGGCCTTTACCTCCAGGCAAATTGACGCCACCACCTACGAGCTTATCATCACAGCCAACATCGATCCGGGCTGGCATATTTATACCACCGACCACAAGGCCGATATTGGCGTGGCCACCACTTTACTGTTCAAAAACAACCCGCTGGGCACCACCCAGGGTAAGCTGAAAGTAATAGGCAAACCGGTAAGCCACCGCGACCCCTCTACCGGCGAAATGGTGAAGTTTTATGAAAAAACTGTACAGTTTGTACAACAGGTGAAGCTGAAAAGCCCTGTAAAAACCTCATTTAGCGGTACGGTAGAGTTTATGGCCTGCGACGACAAGCAGTGCCTGGCCCCTACCGAAAAAGCCTTCACCATTGCCCTGCAATAATGCCGACCCGGCTTTGTCCGACTTTCTCAAATCTGCCGAATGAAGAAACTATTGTTGGGCTGCTGGTGCCTGCTGGCTACCTGCCTTACCGCCCTTGCACAGGAGGAGCCCAGCTTTGTTGTACAAGCCAGCCGCACCAGCGATAGCACGGCGCAGCTCAGCATCAAAGCAAAGCTGCCTGATAGTCTGCTGCTGTTTTCTGTAAAAAAGCGGGGCGCCGACGACCCATTTGTAAGCATGCTGCAGCTGGATACCAGCCGGGGCCTGCGCCTGCTGGCTACCGATACCGCTACAGAAAAAGGCAGCTTGCAACTGCTGCCCGATGGCAGCGGCAGCAGCTATCGCCTGTTTGCCGATAGTGTAGAGTTCATTTACAGCATACACACCGGCCGGCAAGACAGCCTCAGCGGTTCGTTTGTATGGCTGGGCAAAAAAGGCGATGAATTTCCGAACGGAGAAGAAAAATGGGA
>JALOMC010000173.1 GCA_025455665.1 Chitinophagaceae bacterium
CGGGGGCGGTAGCGCAGCGGACCCCGCAGTAGCCCGTACAGCAGCCGATAGTAGTACCACTGCTCACTGCCCCACATTGGCTACTTTCGCGGGGCACTTCAAAAAATCTGTTGTACGCATGCATCCGCAAACCAAAGCCATCCGCATCCAAAACCCGCTGACCGATGAAATGGAACACAGCACACCGCTGTTTCTGACCAGCAGTTTTCAGTTTGATACGGCCGAAGACATGCAGGATGCGTTTGACGAAAAAAACGACCACAATATCTACAGCCGGTTCATCCTACAGCCGGTTCATCAACCCTACGGTGCGGGAGTTTATAGACAAAGTGTGTGCGCTGGAAGGGGCCGAAGACGGCTTTGCCACCGCCACGGGCATGGCTGCCATTTTTGGCACCTTCATGACCTTTATGAACAGCGGCGACCACCTGCTGAGCAGCCCCGCAGTGTTTGGCAGCACGCACACCATCCTCACCAAATACTTTGGCCGCTGGGGCATGCAGTACAGCTATGCCGACTTTAGCAGCGAAGCCGCTGTGCGGGCCGCCATACGGCCCAATACCAAAATGATGTACCTGGAAACCCCCACCAACCCCGGGCTGGATGTGTACGACCTGGAGTGGATAGGCCGGGTGTGCCAGGAACACAACATCCTGCTGGTGGTAGACAACTGCTTTGCCACGCCGCTGCTGCAAACGCCCATCAGCTACGGCGCCGACCTGGTCATTCACTCGGCTACCAAGTGGATGGAAGGGCAAGGCCGCGTACTGGGCGGCATTGTAGTGGGCAAAAAAGAGCTGGTGCGGGAAGTGTATTTGTTTTGCCGGCAAACGGGGCCCAGCCTGTCGCCCTTTAATGCCTGGGTGCTAAGCAAAAGCCTGGAAACCCTGGACGTACGCATGCAGCGCCACTGCGATAATGCCGAAGTGCTGGCCGCCCGGCTGGAGCAGCACCCGGCTGTAAACTGGGTGAAGTACCCCACGCTGCCCAGCCACCCGCACTACGCCATTGCAAAAAAGCAAATGTGCCGCGGCGGTGGCATTGTGGTGTTTGAACTAAAGGGCGGCCGCGACGCCTGCACCCGCTTTATGAACAGCCTGCAGCTGCTGACACTGACCAGCAACCTGGGCGATACCCGCAGCATAGCTACCCACCCGGCCAGCACCACCCACAGCAAGCTGACGGAGGAAGAGCGGCTGGCCCTCGGCATCACGCAGGGCGTCATCCGCATCAGCGTGGGGCTGGAGCACATCAGCGATATACAGGCCGATATTGTACAGGCGCTGGATGGACTGGGCGTGTAATCAGTCATCTAAATCATCGGCCGTGGCGGGTGGCGGCAGCTCATTCATCAGCTCGGCCACCAGGGCCGTCCAGCCGGTTTGGTGCGCTGCGCCCAGGCCCTTGCCACTATCGCCGTGGAAGTATTCGAAAAACTGCAGCAGGTGCTGGTTTTCGGGACGCTGATAAAACCAGTTGTACTCGGCATGCAGGCGGCGGCCACCATCGGGCTGCAGCTCAAACAGGCTGATGACCCGCCGGGCCAGCTCGGCCGCTATCTGCACCAGGTTGAGCCGTCGGCCCGAGCCGGTGGGATACTCCAGCTGCACGGTATCGCCATAAAACTCGCCGTACTTTTTTACGCTTTGTATCAGCAAAAAATTGATGGGCAACCACACCGGTCCCCGCCAATTGCTGTTGCCGCCAAAAAAGTCGGAGGTGCTATCACCAGGGTCGTAGCGGATGGAGTAATGCTGCCCGTCGATATTGACCGAGTACGGATGCTTGTCGTGGTATTTGGACAAAGCCCGCAAGCCGCCGGGGCTTAAAAACTCTTCTTCATTCAGCATACGCTCCAGCAGGGCCACCAATCGGTCTTTGGCCACCAGCGATACCAGTATTTGCTGGTCATCGGCCCGCTCTTCGTTGGGCCAGTATTTGCCATTGCGCTTGCGGTAGCGTTCGAACCACTCGGTACGGCGCACAAAATCGGGCAGGTGCTGCAGCGCTGCTTTGTCAATAATAGAAACGGCAAACAGCGAGGTAAGGCCCACCACGCTTTGAATGCGCATGAGCAGCGGCGGTGCGCCGGGGTGGCACAGGGCGTCGTAAAAAAATCGATCGTCGGGGCACCAAAGGCCCAGCTCGTTCAGCGCTTCGGCTATGAGTACAAAATGCTCGAAAAAGCGGGTGGCGCTGTCTTCAAAAGCATCGTCGTGCTGCGCTATCTCAATGGCCATGTCCATCATGTTCAGCGCATACATGCCCATCCAGCTGGTACCATCGGCCTGGTCGAGGCGGGCATCAGGATTGAGCTGGATGCTGCGGTTGAACACACCAATATTATCGAGGCCCAGAAAGCCGCCTTCAAACATATTGTTGCCGTTGGTATCCTTGCGGTTGATCCACCAGGTAAAATTGATGACCAGCTTGTTGAATACCTTTTTCAGAAAAGCAGTATCGCCTTTACCTGTGCGGGCTTTTTCGATGTAGAAAATTTGCAGCGCTGCAAACGCCTGCACGGGCGGGTTTACATCGCTGAAGTTCCACTCGTAGGCGGGTAGCTGCCCGTCGGGCTTCATGTACCACTCCCGCATCAGCAGCAGCAGCTGGTGCTTGGCAAATACCGGATCGACCACGGCCATGCTGATGCAGTGGAAAGCAAGGTCCCAGGCGGCGTACCAGGGGTATTCCCACTTATCGGGCATTAAAATGATGTCCTGATTTTTCAGGTGGCGCCAATCGTGGTTGCGGCCATGCCTGCGTGATTCGTGCACGGGGCTGATGCCATCGCTGGTGGTAAGCCACCGCTCAATATCGAAATGATAAAACTGTTTGCTCCACAGCAAGCCGGCAAAAGCCTGGCGCTGAATATTGCGCCAATCGGCACTTTCGGAGGCGGGCAGTACGGCTTCGTAAAACTCGTCGGCCTCCTGCTTGCGCTTCTGAAAAATTCGTTCGGGCTGACCGCTGAACGGATCGGCCAGTAGCTGATCGCTCAGCCGAAAGTAGTAGGTCACCGTTTTGCCAGCGGGCACTTTGGCCTGGTAGTGCGGCGCAAACTTGGTGCCCCGTCGCCGGTCTATCAGGGCCTGTTTGTATTTGCCGTTCATCACCGCTTCGTGAAAAGCATCTTTGGTGTACGGCGTGGTATTGGTTTTACCAGCAGCCTTTTCCAGGTTGGTCACGTTGTCGGTAAAGAGCGGCTCCTCGGTTTTTGGAAAATAGAAATAATATGTGCCCTGGCGTTCGTGGGTAGCTTTTACTGCCTGTTCGTTCATCCACTCAATCACTGGTTGGCTTGAGAGGCGCTGGTTAGAGTCGCGGTTGTAAAACCACAACGTGGGCAATAGGTGGCAGGTGGCGGCCTGTGAGCCACGGTTGCAAATGTCTACCTTGATAGCAATATCTGTTTTGCTGTACTTGGCATAGGTAATGAGCACATCGAAATACTTGCTATCGTCGAACACGCCGGTATCTAAAATTTCGTACTCAGGTTCCAGCTTGCCCCGCTTGCGGTTTTCTTCGCGTAGCTGCCTGTACGGAAAAGCCCGCTGCGGATACTTGTACAGCATTTGCATGTAGAAATGCGAAGGAATACTGTCGAGGTAATAGTAGAGTTCTTTCACATCCTCGCCGTGGTTGCCCTCGCTGTTGCCCAGGCCAAACAGGCGTTCTTTCAGCCGTTCGTCTTTTCCATTCCACAGGGTGATGCCAAAGCAGAGGTTTTGAAAATAATCGCAAATGCCGGCAATGCCGTCTTCGCCCCATTTGTAGGCCCGGTAGTGCGATTGTTCGAAGCTCAGGTAGTTCCAGGCATCGCCGTGGGCACTGTAGTCTTCGCGTACGGTACCCCACTGCCTATCGCTCATGTAGGGCCCCCATTGCTCCAGGGGCACCCGGCCGCCTGCATTTACTTTCAGTCGCTGCAATTCTGCTGACATAGCTTTTCTCTCCGTTTTCTGCTGGCGGCCATCGTAGCAGGTGAAATTAGGGGTTCGGCCCAATTATTGTGATTTATTAGCAACTGCTCCGCCAAGGCTGCGCTAATTTAGCCGCAAGGCCCGCTGCCGCATGGCGCCGGCGTTTCAGCACCTGCATTTTATGAAAACATTACTCGTATTTGGAATGGCGCTGCTGCTAAATGCTGCCACCGCCACCGCTCAAAAAACGGTGCATGCCGTGGTCAGCTTTACCGGTGCCGATACCAGCCTGCGCATTGGCAAAGGGCAGCAGTTTTTGGTAGAGCTATGGGTACCCAACCGCAAAGACTTTACCTGGCAAATGGCAGCCGTGCCACAGGTGTGCAAGTTTACCAGCTCGCAAATAGGGCAGGCAGCTACCCTGCCCGGCCAGCCCGAGCAGCAGTTGTGGTTTTTTAAAGCTACCCGAGCAGGCAGCGATACCATCCGGTTTGTATACCGGCATCCTCGTGACGAGGCCAACATCACTACCAAAACACTGTACCTGCAGGTGCAGTAATCCATGCTCAACCATTCAGGCCACCCGCCTGTTCTTTCACATCAGCCCGTATATGAAACACTACCTCACCGCCTTACTACTGCTGCCGCTACTGGCAGCCGACTGCAACAAAGACAACGGACCAGACACGCCTGCCGAAAACTACCTGCCCGGTGGCACCAACAGTACCTGGACCTACGATACCCGCAACATTACGGCTGGCACCACCGGCTCGTACACGCTTACCCGCACCAGCCGCGATACCACGGTGAGCGGGCGCACCTACCGGGTGTACAGCAATAGCAATGGCCCGAGTTTTTACTACAGCGTGGCCGGTTCAGACTATTACCAATACGCCAATTTTCCCGGCACCGATCAGCAAATAGAACTGCTGTACCTGAAAGCCGGCGCAGCTGCAGGCACCAACTGGCAGCAAAATGTAGCCCTTACCATACCCGGGCTTGGCAGCTTTAGCACCAGCCTTACCAACCGGATAGAGGAAAAAGGAATCAGCTACACGGTAGGTACCCGCAGCTTTACCGATGTAGTGCGTGTAAAAACAACCATAGGTGCCATCACTATTCCGGGCGTGCCCATTCCCATTACACCCACGTCTGATATCAATACTTACTACGCCAATAATGTGGGGCGCATTTTCAACAAAACGATTGTAAACATCAGCATACCGACGGTACCGGCCATTGCTGTAAATGAAGAAACAAGTATCCGAAGTTTTACAATTGTGCCATAATAAGCAAAGCCCCGCCAACACAGCGGGGCTTTGTTTTATTCGCCATCCAGCACCGGGGTGGCGTCGCGGTGGCGGGGTCGCCGTTTCCTCGGCTCATTGCCGCACATCCGCACTATCACCGGCCGAAATTTGCCGACAATATCTACCAGCGATGTTTGTGCCTGCATCACGGCCTGTATGTCTTTGTAGGCAAAAGGAGCTTCATCGAGTCCGCCGCCTAACAGCTTCACGCCGGCTTTTTGCAGCTCGGCTTTCAGCGCTTCGTGGCTGATGCTTTGCAAGGCCCGGGTGCGGCTCATCAGCCTGCCGGCACCATGCGCCGCCGATTGTACAGCGGCTACATCGCCACGCCCTTTTACAATAAAGCCGGGGGCTGTCATACTGCCGGGGATGATGCCCAGTACGCCATCGCCAGCCGGGGTAGCGCCTTTCCGATGCACCACCACTTCCTGGCCATTCCATTGCTCTATCCAGGCGAAGTTGTGGTGATTTTCTACCACAGCTACGGGCTGGCGCCCTAATTGCTTCGCTACCTTTTGGTGAATGACGGCATGGCAGGCTGCGGCATAGTTGCCAGCCAGGTTCATGGCCATCCAGTACTCTGCACCGGCCGACTCATTGAGCTGCAACCACGCCAGGTTGGACGCCTCGGGCGGCAGCGGTCGCATTTGTTTGGCTACCTGCGTATAATGGCTGGCAATAGTAGCCCCCAAGGCCCGCGAACCACTGTGGGTAAGCAAACCCAGGTAG
>JALOMC010000174.1 GCA_025455665.1 Chitinophagaceae bacterium
TTGGACAAGATTCTGTCGGCCGAAGAGCAGGAAGTGCGCCGCATAGAAGACTACCACTACGATGCGCACAAAAAGTACCAGCAGCAGCCCTACGATCCGTATTACAAGCATCACAAGAAAAAATCGATGTGGAAAGACCTGTTCGATTTCGATTAATGCCCCCTTCTTTTTTTGGACCGATGATTCTTATAGCCCCGTTGGTTAACGGGGCTATATTATTTCTGTGTTAAGAAATCATTACCAAATTGCGGCTCTCGCTGCCACGCTGGCCGAAGCCTGACCTTTGGCGCCAAAATCAGAGATACATGGCCTTGAACAGCATCATGAAGTTCTTTTTGCCAAAAGACAAAGTGTTTTACGAACTTTTTGAATCGGTAGCCGACAACCTGGAGATCATGGGGGGTAAGCTGAAAGCAGTGGTCAACGAGACCGATTTTGATAAGCGGGCTACCCTTATTAAGCAGATAGAAGATCTGGAACACAAAAACGATGAGGTGACCCACCGCATTTTTACTGAACTGGGACGCAATTTCATCACCCCTTTTGACCGCGAAGACATTCACTACCTCGCTTCAGCGCTGGACGATATAGCCGATTACATCTACGCCTCTGCCAAAAAAATCAACTTTTACCGTGTCAATCCCAACGATATCGGCATCTCTAAGTTTGCCGACCTGATAGAACTGGGCTGTGTACAAGTGAAAATAGCTGTGAAAGAGCTGCGGAATATGAAAAATGTACGCAGCATTACTGATGCGCTGGTGCGGGTAAACAGTATCGAAAACCAGGCCGACGATGTATTTGATCTGAGTATTGAGCGACTGTTTGACACAGAACCCGATGCCAAAGAAGTAATCAAGAAAAGAGAAATATACCAGGTGCTGGAACTGGTGACAGACAAATTTGAAGATGCCGGCAATGTGATTGAATCTATCATCATCAAGTACGCCTGATAGGGGCATGCCGATGCTATTTCACTTCCACTTCATCATCTCTTTTTTTACAGCTGTATGACCTTTCTTATAGTCATCATTGCACTGGCGCTGATATTTGATTATATCAATGGCTTTCATGATGCCGCCAACTCTATAGCCACTATTGTGAGCACCAAAGTGCTTACGCCATTTCAGGCAGTGGTTTGGGCTGCATTTTTCAACTTCGTTGCCTTTTTTATTTTCAAAGACCACGGCGTAGCCAATACCATTGCCAAAACCGTGCACGAAGATTTCATCACCCTGCCGGTTATCTTCAGCGGGCTGATAGCCGCTATTTTCTGGAACCTGCTCACATGGTGGTTTGGCATTCCGTCTTCTTCCAGCCACACCCTCATCGGTGGCTTTGCCGGTGCTGCTATTGCTCATGCCGGTATTGGCTCTGTCAACTCTGAAAAGGTAATGGAGATAGCCAGTTTCATCATTCTGGCGCCGGTGGTGGGCATGATTGTAGCTTTCATTATATCACTTTGGTTCATCAACTCTTTTCGTAAAGGCCCGGCACCCAAGATTGTGTCGCTGGTGGTAATAGCGCTGGTTTTCATCTTCCTGTATTTCAATTTGCAAACCGACCCGGCCAAATTGAAAACCCACTTTGACAGCTACCTGCTCAAGGTCATTTTCACAGGTGCTAACTTCAAATGGATCCTGCTGGCATTCATATTACTCATCATGGCGGGCTTCACGTTTTTCCTGAGCACACTCAATGCGGCCCGAAGCAATCAATGGTTCAAGCGCCTTCAGCTGGTGTCGTCGGCGGCATTCAGCATTGGCCATGGCGGCAATGATGCACAGAAGGTAATGGGCATTATTACCGCAGCGCTGATAGCCAATGGCAGCATCAGCAGTTTTGATGAGATGCCTACCTGGGTGCCACTATCATGCTACGCGGCCATTGGCCTGGGCACTATGAGCGGCGGATGGAAGATTGTAAAAACCATGGGCACCCGCATTACCAAGGTGACCCCTTTTGAAGGTGTAGCAGCCGAAACGGCCGGTGCCATTACCCTGTTTGTAACCGAGGCATTGAAAATACCGGTTTCTACCACGCATACCATTACCGGCTCTATCATAGGTGTAGGTGCCACCAAGCGCCTGAGTGCAGTGCGCTGGGGCGTTACTATTAATTTGCTGTGGGCATGGATACTGACGATACCCGTAAGCGGCGTGATAGCTGCACTGGTATACTATGTGGTAAAGACCATGCTGTAGATCGCCACTTAGGAGCCATACGCCGGCCACCCACAAAAACTCCTCCGATGAGTAGCATACTTGCCGGAGGAGTTTTTTTTGGGCACGTGTAGCCATGTACCGCCTACTACCTGTGCTACTGCACTAAGTTTCTGTTGGTTATCAGCCATTTTCATAGCCCAACCGCTAAATTTGTGGCATGCCAAAAATCCTCGTCACCGGTGGCTGCGGTTACATCGGTTCACACACCATTGTCGACCTTTTTGCAAATGGATTCGAAGTAGTATCCATAGACGATAATAGCCGAAGCAGCACCTACCTGCTGGATGCCGTAGAACAGATCAGCGGCCGGAAGGTGAAGAACTACAAAGTGAACCTGTGCAGCTTTGATGATACCCGGGCGGTGTTTGAGGAAAATCCTGATATCAGCGGTATTATCCATTTTGCTGCTTACAAAGCCGTGGGCGAGTCGGTAGAAAAACCGCTGTTGTATTTTGAAAACAACATGGTATCACTCATCAACCTGCTGAAATGTACCCGTGAGTTTGGCATTGGGCAGTTTGTATTTTCATCGAGCTGCACGGTATATGGCACACCCGATAGCATGCCGGTGACAGAAGCTGCGCCCCGAAAGCAAGCTGAAAGCCCCTATGGCCTGACCAAACAAATGGGCGAAGAAATGATAGAGGAAGTGGCCAAACTGGGTACCACCCGCTTTATTTTACTCCGCTACTTCAATCCGGTAGGGGCGCATCCCTCGGCCAAAATTGGTGAGCTGCCCATTGGCCGCCCCGCCAATTTAGTGCCCGCCATTACCCAAACTGCCATTGGCAAACTGCCAAAAATGTATGTGCACGGCACCGACTATGACACCCGCGATGGCAGCTGCATCCGCGACTTTATACACGTATGCGACATCGCACATGCCCACACGCTGGCCCTGCAGTTTTTAATTGCCAAAAGGAATGCCAGCAACTGCGAAGTATTCAACCTGGGTACCGGTGAAGGTGTCACCGTACTCGAGGCCATACAGGCATTTGAAAAAGTAAGTGGTACTGCCTTGCAATACGAAAAAGGACCACGCCGTGCCGGCGATATTGTTGCCATTTTTGCCAACAATGAAAAGGCCCGACAGCAACTGGGCTGGACGCCCCAATTTGGGCTGGAAGACATGATGCGTACCGCCTGGCAGTGGGAGCTGCGCATCAAAACAGATGAGCAACTCCAGAATGCCCAAAATGCACTTCTCAACTAAGGCAACTATAGTCGTTTTGCCTGCTGGCGCATAAAAAATGGGATTCACCGAAATCGCTATTGCATCTTGATTCTGCTTTTTGCATCAGCGTTGTTTGGGTCCCATACCAATGCCTCACTGTACGCCGCTTTCGCCGCCTCTTTTTTGCCCTGCCGCCACAAAAAATCGCCCTTGTACAGGTGAGCGATGGCCAGGCGAATGTTGTCCTTTTGTGCCAGCAGGTTCTTGATCAGTCTATCTGCCACCAGTTCGCCGGCAGCTTCATTCTTTTGATTTTGATAGTACTGCATGAGTGCCTGCCAGGCATCATAATTTTTTGCGTACAGCTTTATTGCCTCCTCCAGGTCTTTGCGACAGGCTGTTGTATCTGCCATTTTATCGTAAACGATGGCCCGCTTAAAAAGCAGCTCGCTTACATAGGGCTTGTCTGCAGCATACGCTTTCAACCCCCGGTTGATAACCACCAAACACTTGCCAGCATTGGTTTTGAGCGTACCTGCCCCATCAAGAGCATTGGCATACAGGCTTACTGCCTCTTTCTGCAATGAGTCTTTTCCCAATGCCTGCTCCACATCGTAACGCACGGTTTTGATACCCTGCAAATAATAGTTGGCGTAGGCTTTGCGGGCATGCATGCGGGCCTGGGTTTGCGAGTTACTGAGCAAGGTGTCGGCATCGCTCACATAAATACGACCATAGTGCACTTCAATGCCACTGTTGTTTTTCCGCGACCAGGCTATATCGCCCAACGCCATATTCGCCTCAAATTGACTGAATTTCTTTTTGATGGCACGCTCAAACATGGCCATGGCTTTGGCAGTATCCTTCTGCTGCAACAGATACAAACCCTGGATGGCTTGCAGTTTGGCCATGCCATCTGTATTGGCCTGGTGGCGGGTAGTATCGGGCAAAGCGTACCACGCCTTAAAGCCCTGTGTCACGGTGGCCAGGGCGGCTGCCGGTTGCTTCTTGCCACCCCACTCCAGAGCGGCTATTTTGGCATATTGATCGATGGGCGTAAGAACCATAGCCGCCATCTGCCGGCGCAGGTCAATTTCTAAGTCAATATCACTGAGGCTGATGGCATTGTAAATCATATTACTGATCAAAATACGGGTATTGGCGGTATCGCTTTTATAGCTTGGCAGGGCCTTTCTATACCAGCTATTGCTTTCGGCGTATTTATTCTGCAGCCTGGTTACCAAACCCAATTCCCAATGGGCCAACCCATAATCGGGATCTATTTTCAGCGCTTTTTCCAATACAAGCACGGCCGAATCGTAGCGCCGGAGCTGTTTCAACATGCGGCCCATCACCAACAAATTGCCCTTGTACCCCGCATGGCCTGCCGGCATGCTGTTGTAGGCTTTTAAGCTATTCAGATAGCCTTCTTGATAACGACCATCCAGGTATTGCGTTTCAGCAATATATGCGTCGGTATTGGCGTATCTGTCTGTACGGCTCTGTACACCTTTGAATGCCTCTACCGCTTTTACATACCTCTTGGCATTGAAATAGCTTTCGCCCAGGTAGTATGAAAGCAGGTCTTTATCAGCCGGGGTTGTCATCAGGCTGAGCGCCTTTTCGTACAAAATGCTGGCGCTATCATAACCCTTACTGTTGTAGTACACACTACCAGCTGCCAGCCAGCCCTGCCCGTAAGAAGGGTTTGATTTAACAGTAGCCAGATAGTACTTTTTGGCTAGTTCAGGCATCTCCATTTGCCGGTAGGCGTACCCAATGCGGTACTCAATCAGGTAGCGTTCTTCGGCTTTGTACTGGCCTTGTTGCAATGCCTGCTGGTACACATCGGCAGCACAGCTGTAGTCCTTTTTCTCATAGCATTCGTTGCCTCTTACCAGCAGCGGAAATTGCTGGCCAAGGAGCAGGCTGGTCTGACTGGCCAGTACCAATAGTAGTAAAAACGATTTCATTGGCTAAAAGTGAAGTGCCGGTTCGGGAAGAACAATACCCTCCAGCCACATTTTCGTGACCCGGTGTACACCCGCTTACTGTTATCTTCGCGGGCACATTTTCAATTCATGTCGACTATGGAGCTACACGATATTCAGGTGCAAAACGAAAAAGAAACACGCGGCGGCTTTGGCGAGGGCATTTACGAGGCTGGCAAGCGCAACCCCAAAGTAGTAGCCCTGACGGCCGATTTGGCCGGTTCACTCAAGCTGGGGCCGTTTATCAAAGATTTTCCGGAACGCTTTTTCCAGATTGGCATTGCCGAAGCCAATATGATGGGGGTAGCGGCCGGCCTTACCATCGGCGGATATATTCCGTACACCACCACTTTTGCCAACTTGCCACCCACCAGATACTGGAAGACATTGGCCTGATGAAAATGCTGCCGGGTATGACCGTGATTGTACCCTGCGACTTTAACCAAACCAAGGCGGCCACCCTGGCCATTGCCGATCATTTTGGCCCGGTGTACCTGCGTTTTGGCCGCCCCAAGTGGCCCAATTTTACCAAAGAAGATGGCAGCGACTTTGTGATTGGTAAAGCCCAACTGCTGGCCAGCGGCACCGATGTGAGCATTTTTGCCTGTGGTCACCTGGTTTGGAAAGCCATAGAAGCGGCTCGCCAATTGGCCACCGAAGGCATCAGCGCCGAAGTCATCAATATTCACACCATTAAACCGCTGGATACCGATGCCATTGTGGCCAGCCTGGCCAAAACCGGCTGTGCCGTAACCGCCGAAGAGCACAACGTATTGGGTGGCCTGGGTGATTCGATAGCGCAAACCGCCGCCCGGCACCTGCCGGTACCCATTGAATACGTGGGCACCAACGATACGTTTGGCGAAAGCGGAAAACCGGCCGACTTGCTGAAAAAGTACGGCTTGGACACGCCCAATATTGTGGCGGCTGCTCAAAAAGCATTGGCTCGCAAAAAAGGCTAACGCCTTAATTTTGTTGCAGCGCTGACGAGAATTTGTTGTTGTTTGTCAAACAAAAGTTAAGGCAGCGTGTTAAGCGATAAAAAGCGTATACCATGCCCGGCACCATCATTAAACAACTGCGTGAGAAAAGAGGCCTGAAACAAGAAGCAGTAGCCATCGAAATGGGTATTTCGCAGGCCGCCTACAGCAAAATTGAGAACAACCTGACGGAACTAACGGTGCGACATTGTAAGATTCTCAGTCGCATTTTTGGTGAAAATGTATACGACTATTTCAGCGATGATTTTGAGATACACCGCCTGAAAAAGCGCCGCATGGCCGAAGAAGCGGTATCCATGGCCAGCTGATCTTCGCTACGCTGCCTTCCATTTTTTTATGATAGACCCGAAAACGGGGGCTGAATGGCCCCCGTTTTTATTTATGCTAACTTTCCGGCTGTACCGCATTAAACTACCTTAAGTGGCGCTGGTCACAAGCAGCGTACATCCCAAATTTCTCTGCATGCACCTCGACGACAGTACCCTGTTGGCCCAGTTTGCCGATCCTTCCCTGCGGGAAAAGGCCTATACTGCCATCATCCGCAAATACCAGGAAAAACTATACTGGCACATCCGCAGAATGGTAGTAGAACACGAAGATGCCAACGACGTGATGCAAAACGTGTTTTTAAAAGTTTGGAATGCCCTGGCCAATTTCAGAGAAGACAGCCAACTCTATACCTGGCTGTACCGAATTGCTACCAATGAAAGCATCAGCTTTCTGGAACAGAAGAAACGCAAAACCGCTGCCGTGAGCCTGGATGACGAAGACCGGAGTATCAATTTGGAACAGAGCATACGGGCCGACCGGCACTTTGATGCCAATAAACTGGAATGGAAACTACAACTAGCTATCAATCAATTGCCTGAAAAACAGCGCCTTGTGTTCAACCTGCGGTACTACGACGAAATGCCGTACGATGAAATGAGCAAAATGCTGGGTACCTCGGCCGGCGCCCTGAAAGCCAGCTATCACCACGCCGCCAAAAAAATCGAAGACTACATTTTAAAAAATGCCTGATCTGTTAAACCCTTTAGCATTTAAGCTGTCCATAAGCCTGACCAACCAATGAAACCAAGCGCCGACATACAACAAGAACTAAGTACAGTGGCACCAGCTTTGCCTGCAGGGTTGCCCACCCCTTATCGGGCGCCGGAAGGCTATTTTGACAGCTTTGCGGTGCAGATGCTGGAGCAAGTAGCACCCATGGCCGCAAATGCCCGTGTACCCGAAGGCTATTTCGAATCATTTGCCGACACGATGCTGGCCAAAGTGCGGCAAGCTGAGGCCACTGCTGAACTGACTGAGGTAGCTCCTACGCTGGCAGGCATTGGCCGCCAAATGCCGTATTACGTGCCGGCCGGCTATTTTGAGCAAAGCTTGCCCCAACCCTGGCTTGAGCAGGGCACTGGCACTGCACCGGTGCGTGGCCTTGGCAGCCGCCGCTGGTTTCAAATAGCTGCAGCTGTGGTAGTACTGCTGGCCGCTGCAGGCATCTGGCGCATGGCGGGCAACACCACCACCAGCCCCGATTACAGCCAGCCCGAACTGGCCGCAGTGGCCGATACGCTGCCAATACCCACCGACATCAGCAACCAACTGGCGGCCGTAGACCTGAGCACCCTGAACGAAGCCTATGCAGATGCTGCCGGTACCACCAGCAGCAACGATGCTGCCAATGCCGACAACCTGAATGCGGAAAGCCTGATGATCAGCACCGATAATTTTGAAGCCGCTCTTCAAAATTTTAGTGCCGACGACCTGCAAGAGCATCTCAGCAACCTTCCATCTTCTGACACCGAATAATACTGAATGATAAAATCGCTACACACTGTTATGAAAAAGATGTTCTTCTTCCTGGCCTTGCTCTTTACCACCGGCCTGTTGTGGGCGCAGCCCGAAGGCGGCGGCCCCGATAAGCGGGAAGAAATGCTGCAATCGCTGCGGGTAGCCTACATTACCAAGCAGCTGGACCTGACGCCGGCAGAAGCCGAAAAATTTTGGCCGGTATACAATAAATACCAGGGCGACCTGCGCCGCATGATGGCCGAACACCGCGAAAAACGGGGTAGCGAGCTGGACATGCAGGAGCGGGTGCTGAACCTGCGCAAGCAGTACCGTGGCGAGTTTTTGCGTTGCATCAGCGAGCAAAAGTTTGACCGCCTGCTGAGGGCCGAGGCAGGCTGGGGCGATATGCTGCGCAAAGAACTGCAGCGCCGCCGCGAAGCCGGCGAACGCCCCATGATGGACCGGCCCATGCGCAGGCCTGGTGGCGGTGGTGCCTAAGGGCTCTCCCTGCAATAGCTTCCGAACGCATTTTTTTGAACCGTTGGGATAGAATGGCTGGCAGCTGCCGGCCATTCGCTTTTCCGTACCCGGCGATATGCCATGTGCCCCACCTTCGGTAGCTGCAGCCCGGCCACCTATATTTGTCGGCCATCAGCTACCCTTTTTGCGTATGCAGCTTTCCGTCGTTATTCCCGTTTACAACAGCCAACATAGCATTGGCCCGCTGGTACAGCAGCTACTGCAGCAACTATCTGATGTAACGCTGGAAGTAGTGCTGGTAAATGATGGTAGCCGCGACCGCTCGGAACAAATAATCATGCAGCTGGCTGCGGCGCACCCACAGGTGAAAGCCATCAGTCTGCGGCGCAATTTTGGCGAATTCAACGCGGTGATGTGCGGCCTGAACCACTGCTCGGGCGACTACGTCAGCATCATCGACGACGACTTTCAAAACCCGCCGACCGAAATACTAAAGCTGCTGCAGAAAGCTGAAACGGAACAACTGGATGTGGTATACGCCAGCTATGGCCGCAAGCAGCACAGCTTTTTCCGAAATGCCGGCTCCTGGCTGTTCAATTGGGTGGTGACGCAGCTGATGGACAAGCCACGACAGCTGTATCTCTCCAGTTTCAAGCTCATTAGCCGGCCGGTAGTGCAAGAAATCATTCAGTACAAAGGTCCCTACCCGTTTATCGACGGCCTCATTTTTGCCGTGACCCGCAACGTAGGCAGCCAGCAGGTGATGCACGAAAAAAGAAAAGAAGGCAAAAGCAACTACAGCCTGCGCAAGCTGGTATCGCTGTTTCTGAACATGTTCATTATTTGCAGCCCGCGGCCGCTGCGCATCCTTTTTTTGTCGGGCTGGTTGTTCATTTTCCTCGGCTTGCTGGCAGTGGTATTCGAAACGGTGATCATTTGGTTTTTTGAAGAATATTACAAAGCCGAGCACATTGTATGGATTACGCTGGTGCTGGTAATGGGGCTGCAATTTTTTGCCATGGGCCTGCTGGGCGAGTATCTCGGAAAAATAATGATGACCCAAAATGGCTGGCCGCAATACGTGATCAAAACCAAGCAAACCCACAATGATCGGGAAGCGGCATGAGTACGAACAAATGGCGGCGGTAGAAGCCGAGCATTGGTGGTTTCGGTACTTGCACAGCCAGGTGCACCGAGTCATCGTACAACATGCCGG
>JALOMC010000175.1 GCA_025455665.1 Chitinophagaceae bacterium
GGCATCGGTATTCCTACCCTGGTAGCCAACTACATCCCCGAAGGCGTGAACGTGGTGTTGCAAAGTGAAAATGGATTACTGGGCATGGGTCCTTTTCCTTTTGAGGGCGAAGAAGATCCAGACCTGATCAATGCAGGCAAGCAAACCATTACCACCGTTCCGGGCTCCGTATTTTTCGATAGCGCCATGAGCTTTGGCATGATACGGGCTGGCAAAGTAGACCTGACCGTGCTGGGCGCCATGGAAGTGGCCGACAACGGCGACATTGCCAACTGGAAAATACCCGGTAAAATGGTGAAAGGTATGGGCGGCGCCATGGACCTCGTGGCCAGTGCCCGCAACATTATTGTGGCCATGCAGCACGTCAACAAAGCTGGCGAAAGCAAGCTGCTGCCGCAGTGCTCATTGCCCATCACAGGCGTTCGCTGTGTTAAAAAGATTGTCACCGAATTAGGCCTTTTCGATGTGACGGAACATGGCTTTGAATTGAAAGAATTGGCCCCCGGTGTAACCGTTGAAGAAGTAAAAGCCAAAACTGCCGGGCGGTTGGTAGTAGAGGGCGATATACCTGTAATGACGCTGTAATCCATCTTTTGTTTGCACTATCTGTGTGAATGATTTTCTCCCGCTGATTTCGCGGATGAACGCAGATAAATACTGGCCAATCTCACTTCGCATATCTCCGCTATCTGCGGGAAGTGATATTCTCCCGCTGATTCCGCGGATGAACGCAGATAAACTCAGGCCAATCTTACTGCGCATATCTGAGCTATCTGCGTGAATGATTTTCTCCCGCGGATTTCGCGGATGAACGCAAATAAATACAGGCCAATCTTACTGCGCATATCTGCGCCATCTGCGGGAACCGAAATCTCCCGCTGATTTCGCGGATAAGCGCAGATAACAATCTCTGCGAAAATCTGCGGTATCTGCGGGAGATATTTTTTACCTTAATGCTATGCACGAAAACGAGATATCCTACAGCATTCGTGGATGCATTTACGATGTTTTCAATCATTTCGGCCCAGGCCTGTTAGAATCTGTATACGAGGCTGCTTTGTTTGAGTGCCTTTCACAAAAGGGGCTTTCAGTAGAGCAGCAGGTGCCAGTGGGGGTTAGCTATCTAAACACCCAGTTGCCCGTTGGTTTCAGGCTTGACTTGCTGGTAGAGAAAAAAGTCATCATTGAGGTGAAGTCGGTAGAGCTGTTGGCGCCGGTGCATCACAAACAATTAATCACCTATCTCAAGCTCACCGGCTGCAAACTTGGAATACTGGTTAATTTTAATTGTGAAGAAATCGAACAGGGCATTTTTAGAAAGGTGAATGGCCTTTGCTAACGCCTGCTTTGTGCCCTTCGCCCCATCTTTGCCACCACTATGCTGCTCTATCTCAACGACCAGTTTCTCAACGAAGCCAAAGCCGGCATTTCCGTCAATAACCGCTCGTTTCGATATGGTGATGGCTGCTTCGAAACCATGAAGCTGTACAAGGGCCGGGTGCTGCAGGCCGACCTGCACATGGAGCGCCTTTGGCATAGCCTGCAACTGTTGCAGTTTGAGCCGCCCACCTGGTTTACACCCGACTATATTTTGCAGCGCAGCACCGAGCTGGCACAGCGCAATCAGCACGCCGCACTGGCCCGCATCCGCTGCACGGTGTTTCGTGGCGATGGCGGCCTGTACGACGCTGCGAATATGCGGCCCCACCTGCTGCTTCAATCATGGGCGCTGAACCCCGAAAACAACAAGCTGAACAGCAACGGACTGGTGCTCGACATCTACAGCCACGGCCATAAGGCCTGCGATGCACTGGCCAACCTGAAGAGCAATAACTACCTGCTGTATGGCATGGCAGCGCTGGCAGCCAAACAGCAGCATACCAATGATATGCTGGTACTGAACCAGCATGGCCGCCTGGCCGATAGCACCATTGCCAACCTGTGGTGGCGGGAGGGCGATACGATCTTTACCCCGGCGCTGACCGAAGGGCCCGTGGCCGGTACCATGCGCCGCTACCTGCTGCAGCAGCTGCCGCAGCATGGCTACCAGGTGCAGGAAGACAGTGCCAGCCCTGAGCGACTACTGGCAGCCGACGAAGTATGGCTCAGCAATGCCATCTACGGCATCAAATGGGTGCGCCAGCTAGGCCAGCGCAGCTATGGACTACAAGTGGCCGCCAGCATTCACCAGCAAGTACTGGCACCGCTGTGGGCCTAGGCCAGCACAACCAAAGTGCCGCGCCATTGTTACCACTATCCATTGCCATTGTTTATGTCCGCTGTTCACATCATGTGGTTTCGCCGCGATCTGCGGCTGTCTGATAACGCTGCCCTCTACCACGCCCTACGCAGTGGGGTGCCGGTAGTGCCCATCTTCATTTTCGATCGGCATATCCTCGATAAGCTCGACGACAAAGCCGACCGCCGCGTAGCTTTTATCCATGCTGCCCTGCACGAAATGCAGCAGCAACTGACCGCAATGGGCAGCACCCTGCACGTGTACTATGGCCTGCCCGAACAGGTATGGCCACAGCTGCTGCAGCAATACCAGGTGCAAGCCGTATATACCAATCACGACTACGAGCCTTATGCCCAGCAGCGAGACGAAGCCATCCGACAACTGCTGGCTGCACAAGGCATTGCGCTGCACACCTACAAAGACCAGGTGATTTTTGAAAAAGAAGAAGTGACCAAAGATGATGGCAAGCCCTACACCGTATTTACACCCTACAGCCGCAAGTGGAAGGCCCGCCTCACCGACTATTACCTGAAGCCATACCCCACCGAAAAATACTTTGCGCATTTTTTTCGCCAGTCCGCCATCGATATTCCTTCGCTGGAAAGCATGCGTTTTCAGCCAACAGAGCTGGCTTTTCCGGCCCGGCTCATCAAGGCCGAGCTCATCAAAAAATACAAGGAGCAACGCGACCTCCCGGCCGTGGAGGGTACTTCACGGCTGGGCGTACACCTGCGCTTTGGTACGCTCAGTATCCGCAAGCTGGCCGCCTACGCCCGCCCCCTCAGCGAGGGCTTTCTCAACGAGCTCATCTGGCGAGATTTTTACCACATGATCCTGTGGCACTTTCCGCATGTGGGACAGGGAAAGGCGTTTAAAAAGGAGTACGACCGCATAGCGTGGCGCAATAATGAGGAAGAGTTCAAAGCCTGGTGCGAA
Source organism: Chitinophagaceae bacterium (assembly GCA_025455665.1). Taxonomy (GTDB): domain Bacteria; phylum Bacteroidota; class Bacteroidia; order Chitinophagales; family Chitinophagaceae; genus Phnomibacter. The sequence goes on from JALOMC010000175.1 coordinate 3,176, forward strand.
GGCCGCACCGGTTACCCCATTGTAGATGCCGGCATGCGAGAGCTGAATGCCACCGGCTTCATGCACAACCGGGTGCGCATGATCACAGCGTCGTTTCTCATCAAGCACCTGCTCATCGACTGGCGCTGGGGCGAGGCCTACTTTGCGCAAAAGCTCCTCGATTTTGACCTGGCCGCCAACAATGGCGGCTGGCAGTGGGCCGCCAGCAGCGGCTGCGATGCGGCACCGTATTTCCGCGTGTTCAATCCCACGCTGCAAACCCAAAAGTTCGACCCCGATCTGAAGTACATCCGCCACTGGGTGCCCGAGCTGGATAGCCTGCAGTACCCCCGCCCCATTGTGGTGCACGAGGCAGCCCGCCAGCGGGTGCTGGAGGTGTACAAGCAAGCATTGGCCTGACACCGGGAGCATCGCTGTAAACAAATAGAAGCAAAGCAACAGGGGCTATCAGCACTCATACTACTATCAGCTGCAGTTCCTGCCCGCCTCACTACTCCTCGCTACCGCTTCGCGGTGCTGCGGGGTAGTGTCGTTGGTCAGGCAGCCCATCGGCAGTGGTGCGCATCCCGGCAAGTGCTTATGCCTCGCTTAAAAGTCCCTGGATGTCATCATGGTCTTTCCAGCGTCCGGCATGTTTTTTTGCCTCAATAAGGTGATTCTTGTGAATGACGCGAATTGTTTCGCTCCGTTCTTCGTATACAATGCTTTGAGTGAATACTTCGTCAAAGTCCATCCCTTTGAGCGATGTGATGAGGTCAAGTGCTTGTGGTGGTCGGCCAAAGCTGAACACGTCAAAACGGTCGCTTAGGAAATTAGACAAAGTCATATCAAACAAGGGCAGCCGAAAGTCATGGAATACGTTTACCAGGCGTTCGTAGTTGTGTTGCGTTTTTCGCACCCATATATCTACATCGCCGGTAGAGCGCTGGTAGCCGTGTATGTTCACTGCAAAGCCACCTACTACCACATAGTCCACCTGGTGGCGATTGAGTAAGCCAATAAAGTCTAAAAAGTCTTCACTGAACAAGTCAGCCATGGTCTTCTAATTTTCGCATACTGAAAGCCGTGCGGTCAAAAGCTGGTGGCTGCTGTGGGTCGATTCGATAAACGCGACAGCTTAACTCCCACATGGCACACATGCGCTGCCATATGCTTAGTTCACGCATCATGGCTTCTTGCTTTCGTTTCACCTCTTCGTGGGTGCCTGCTACCGATATGGTTCTGTCTATAGCCATACTGTGGTAAAGGTAGGCACTTCGACATCCGTACCGGTAGGCACCGCATATTGGAAAGCGGCCATTTGAATGTGCATTCACAAAATAGAGCATGCAATAGCTGAGAGGAGCGATACTGCCCAAGGCATGCCAGACTGAGCGGCGGGCCCCTGCGGCGCTGGCGTGCCGTGCACCACGCGAAGGCTGGTACTGCAGCCGGGCTGTGTACTACCGCTGAGATGCCCCAGTCATTATTATTCTTCAGGCAACGGCAGGGCCTGGCTTGCTTTTGAGGGTGCCGGCCAGCACGGTAGTGCTCAGGCCTATAAGGGCTACCAGCGCAAAACTCCAGCGCAGGCTGCTGGCTTCGGCCACAAAGCCAATGATGGGTGGGCCTGCCAAAAAGCCCAGAAAGCCCACGGTGCTCACCGCTGCCAGTGCCTGCCCGGGGTGCATGGTTTGGCTTTGGCCGGCCTGGCTGTATACAATGGGTACCACACTGCTCACCCCAAAGCCCACCAGCATAAAACCAATACTGGCAGGTACCGTCGCCGGCCAAAGTACCGCCAGCAGTAGTCCGGCAGTAATAACGATGCCTGAGCCTTGTAGCATGCGCCGGGTACCTACCCGCATTACTACTTTATCGGCCACAAAGCGGCCGGCGGCCATGCAGCCCATAAACAGCGAGTAGCCCAGGGTATGAATGGCGGCCGGGGCTTGTATTACTTTCTTGAAGTACACGCCGCTCCAGTCGAACATGGTGCCCTCGCATACCAGGCAGCCAAAGGCAATGAGGCCCAGTTGCATAATTTTTTTATCGGGCCAGGCAAAGGCGGGCTGTTTGCCAGCATGGCCCTGCTGGCGCAGCAGGTAGGGCTGGGCCAGCAGCATCAGCAGCACACCAATAGCCGCAGCTATCATAAAGTGCTGCCAGGGCGCCAGTGCCAGGTTTACCATGAGCATACCCACGGCGGCACCGCTAAAGCCTGCCAGGCTCCAGATGCCATGAAAAGAAGCCAGGATGCTGCGGCCATAGAGTTTTTCTACTGCTACACCCTGCGTATTGACGGCTATATTGAACAAATTGCCCGCTATGCCAAAGAAGAACAAGCCCAGCACCAGCTGCCAGGTGTGGGTAGCCAGCCCCAGGCAGCACAGCACCACGGCATACAGGCAGGACGCCAGCAGCAGTACCGGCTTGCTGCCTATGCGGGTGATGAGGCCGCCGGCCAGCAGCAGGCTTATCATGAGGCCAATGGGCAGCGCCAGCAATACTGTGCCCAGGGCCGCCTCGCTCAGGCCCAGCTGCCCTTGTATATGCGGAATGCGGCTGGCCCAGCTGGCAAACGTAAACCCG
>JALOMC010000176.1 GCA_025455665.1 Chitinophagaceae bacterium
CCGGCGCTGTGGGGGCGTTTGCAGGCGCTGCGCTATCATTTTGTGTCGCGGTCCGAAATCAAAGTATTGCTCATTGTTGTCAATGTGTTTGCCATCTTATCGGCGGCTTTGTTTGCATTCAAAGTCATCCGGCCGTTTCCTTTTCTCATCAGCTCGCTGCTTTGGTTTTTGCTGATGCTTACATTTTGGTTTTGGCTGCCCCGCCTTATTTACAGGCGCAGCCAAACATTCAAAGACAGCATTGATTTGAGCCTGCGTGCCGATGATATTTTGCTCGAGACTGACCGTGGCTATACTACCTGGGATTACAAGCGGTTTCAGTACTACATCGAAAGCCCGTTTTTCTTTCACCTGTACATCAACGATAAGTCGTTTTTTCTGATACCCAAAGACGCCTGCACCGGCGAAGCCGATACAATAGAGGTGCGCAAAAAACTGGATGAAAAAATAGGGAGAAAGCGGTAACTGCTACCTGATCAGCTTTTCCATGCTGTGGTGCGGAATGGTCACTTCTATAAAGGGTTCGCCTACTACCTTGTAGCCCATTTTTTGGTAAAAGCCGATAGCGGTATCACGGGCACTCATCGTCACTTTGCGGTAGCCTTTATCGCGGGCCAGGTTTTCGGCAAACTGCATAATGCTGTAGCCAATTCCTTTTTGCTGCTGCCGGTTGTTTACTGCCATCTGGCGCAGTTTTACGGTGTCCTTGTCGAGCGGCGTTAGTATGCAACAACCCAAAATGCGGCCGTCATCAAACGCACCAATGAGAATGTCGGTGGCCTCCGCCGCCAGTTGATCGTCGGTGAAATGAAGGCCTAATGGCTTGCGCAACACTTCGTCGCGAAGCTTTACCATTTGCTGGTATTCAACCGATCCGTGTTCTATCTGCATCAGTGCCATTGGCTGAAAATTAGGCCGGGTACACCAAATTTTCAAATAAATTATGCCTGCAATAGGGTGCAACCTATTGAAAAACAAGCCTTGCAGCAGCCGGTTTGGCTGCTGTCAGCCACGTTGCACAATACTCGGCCCCCTCAGTTCATGCGCCTATATTTGCGCCAAATTCAGCAATACCTATGTCGGCCGATCCTATTTTTCAGCTACTCCACAAAGAATTATTGCGCCAGCGAAACGGCATTGAGCTCATCGCCAGCGAAAACTTTACCAGCCTGCCGGTGATGCAGGCCATGGGTAGCGTGGCTACCAACAAATACGCCGAGGGCTACCCCGGCAAGCGCTACTATGGTGGCTGCGAAGTGGTGGACGAAATAGAAACCCTGGCCATAGAGCGGATCAAGCAGGTGTTTGGTGCCAGCTGGGCCAACGTACAGCCGCATAGCGGTGCCCAGGCCAATGCTGCTGTGTTTTTGGCTTGCCTGAAGCCGGGCGATAAAATACTGGGCCTCGATCTGAGCATGGGCGGCCACCTCACACATGGCAGCCCGGCCAACTTTAGTGGCAAAACCTATGAGGCGCATTTTTATGGCGTAAAAAAGGAAAGCGGCCTCATTGATTACGAAATGCTGGAAGAGAAGGCGCTGAGCGAAAAGCCCAAAATGATCATCGTGGGTGCCAGTGCCTACAGCCGCGATTGGGACTATGCACGGGTACGCAAAGTGGCCGACGAAATTGGCGCCCTGGTTTTAGCCGATATCAGTCACCCCGCCGGACTCATTGCCAAAGGTTTTCTCAACGATCCGTTTGAGCACTGCCATATTGTAACCAGCACTACGCACAAAACTTTGCGTGGACCGCGTGGTGGCGTTATCATGCTGCGTCATGATTTTGACAACCCCATGGGCATCAAAGATCCGAAAGGTAATATCCGGCCCATGAGTGCCCTGCTCGATCTGGCAGTGTTTCCGGGTACACAGGGCGGGCCGCTGGAGCATGTCATTGCGGCCAAAGCCATTGCCTTCGGCGAAATTTTGACCGAAGAATTTAAAGCCTACCAAAAGCAGGTGCAGCTAAATGCACAGGCGCTGGCCAAATGCTTTGTAGCCAAAGACTACCAACTCATCAGCAGCGGTACCGATAACCACCTGATGCTGATAGACCTGCGCAACAAGCATATCACGGGTAAAAAAGCACAGGAAACACTCGACCTGGCGCACATTACCCTCAATAAAAACAGCGTGCCGTACGACGATAAAAGCCCGTTTGTAACCAGCGGCATTCGCATAGGTGTACCGGCTGTTACCACCCGCGGCATGAAGGAAGCCGACATGCAGTTCATTGCCAACGTGATAGACAATGTGCTGATGAATGCCGACGATGCCAACGTAATAGCAGCTGTAAAAGCCGAAGTGCAGGAGTTCATGCAGCAGTTTCCGCTGTATCCTGAGTTGGGCTAGGTTTTCAACACTGAGCAACTTTCATTTTAGAAGCGCCTCCACTGGTGGGGCGCTTTTCATTTTGGTGGCCAGGTGGTAGCCTGTTGGTGAAAGTGCTATTTTGCAGCCTGCAAAATCGTCCCAACGTATGATTCAACGTATACAATCGATTTGGCTGCTACTGGCAGCAGTGGCTACCGGCCTTTTGTTTAAAATGGCGGTATATGGCGGCGAACTGAATGCAGGAGGCACCAAAGAGCTGCTGGTGGGGCAAAGCTATTTGCTGTTTATAGTGGTGGCGGTACTCACCCTGTTTCAGTTAGGTGCAATTTTTTTGTACAAAAACCGGAGCAACCAAAAGAAACTGATTTTGCTATCTGTATTGCTTCAGTTGGTGCTCATAGGCCTTATTTGGATGGAAGCAGGCGATTTTGTATTGGCCAATAGCTTCAAGAGCAGTGTGTACAAAGTGGGGGCAGTGCTACCCTTGCTATCGGTAGTGCTGCTGGTGCTGGCATACAGCGGCATCCGCCGCGATGAAAAGCTGATAAAAGCAGCTGATCGACTGAGATAATTGGCGTTGGCGGTACTATCAGTACACGCCCTTCAAGTGCCCATCTACCAGTTTCAAAAAATTTACTTTCCGGTTTTCAAAGTAGTGTACCTGGCTTTCCGGGTCTTCTGTCATGGGTTGAAAATTGAAATCATTGAACACCCGATAATTCCGGCTATTGAAGAGTACTGGCAACTGAGCACTATCGGCCAGCACAATGGCCCGGGCGTAGCGCAGGGTGGTTTCGTAGCCCCGCAGCACCATATCGCTGGGTTTGCTGTTTTGCAGTTGGCTGTAGTGTTTACTCAGGCGGGTATACAGGTCCAAATTGCCCGAAGAAGACAAGAAGGCTGTACCAAATACCAGTTCCAGCCCTTTGAACTCGGGCTTGTTCAGGCTTAGTTCATCCCAATTGGGCATGCCTACCACGGTGCATTTGTAGCGTTTCACGCCCGCTGCCTGCTGTGCCAGCCGGCTGGCAAAGTGCAGGTCCATACTGGCACCAATCAGCACATTTTGGCGAGTGCTGTCCAGCAGTGGCATCAGTTGCTGCAGGCTAAATGTATCGGTCAGCAGGCTGGTTTTCCAGCGCACTGGCTTTGTCGATTTGGCCGCAGCTGTTTCCAGCCAGTTTTTCAAGTACCCTTCTATGGTGCCCTTGCGGGTCAGCAGTATTACATTATCCCGGCTGTGCTGGGCCTGCACGTAGCCATACAGGGCCTCGCACTGGGTGCGCATTGTGGGGTTTAGCACGTACAGCAGGTTGTTGTATTTTATGCCGCCATCATTGGGCAGCGTGGCCGATAGCAGAGGAATGCGTTTTGCTTTGGCAAATTCGGCCATCTGGCGCAGCTCGTTCACATTGGCTGCTACCCCAATCAGCAGCTTGCTTTGGCGCACCAGCGGATTGCTGAGGGCCACTTGCATCGAACCCAGTTCGCGGCTGTCTACAATGTTGATGTGCACCGGCAGGCCCTCTTTGCGCAGCGAGTCTACCGCCAGCTGTACACCGTTGTAAAACTCAAGGTAGGGCAGGGCAAATCGTGGGATATTACTGCCAAAGCGGTACCTATCATACTCAAACAGGCTATCGAGCTGCAGCGGCAGCAGCACACTGATGATAGGCTTTGCGGGTGGCGCAGCATTTTCCTGCGCTTGGGCCGGGCTGGCCAGCCAGCAGGCAGCCAGCATTAGCAGAACCATTTGTCGCATAGGGGTAAAAAGGGTCAAAAGCATGTACCTCATCCATTCATCAAATTGCAGGCCGGAAAATAAAGGAATGATAGCCGTATTGCCTACTCCCAATCTGTAACTGCCCGGTATTTTACTACCTGTGTATGGGCCAAAGGCCGGCGCTCTGTAATTTTATATGCTGATTATCAGTGTTTTGTCGGTATGCCGGTCATTTTAAATGCGCATAAACCGGTGCTTTCCCCTACTTTTGCGCTCCAAAATTTTTTTCATGAAAACAATTACAATCGAAGGACAACTGAGGACCGAACTTGGCAAAAAAGCCACCCGCCAGCTTCGCTCTCAGGACCTGGTGCCTGGTGTAATTTACGGGGGTGCAACAGAAGTTAGCTTTTCTGCTCCGGCCGCGGCCTTCAAGTCGCTGGTGTACACCTCCGAATTCCAGCTGGCACAGGTAAACGTGGGTGGACAATCGTACACCTGCGTACTGAAAGAACTGCAGTTTGACAAAGTGAGCGACAAGCTGATTCACGTAGACCTGCTGCAACTGGTAGACGACAAAAAAGTGGTAGTAGACCTGCCAGTGAAGTTTGTAGGCAATGCTGCTGGTGTAAAGGCCGGTGGTCGCCTGGTAGTAAAAATGAAGAGCCTGAAGGTGAAGACCCTGCCAAAGTTCCTGCGGGAGCAGGTGGACGTGGACATCACCAACCTGGAGCTGAACGGCAACATTCGCGTAGAAGATGTGAAGCTGAGCGACATGGAGATCATGAACTCGCCCCGCATTCCCATGGCTTCTATCGTAATGACCCGCCAGCTGAAGCAGGAAGAAGCTGCTGCTGCCAAAGAAGACAAGAAGAAGAAGTAATGGCTCCGGCCATTTGGCATCCAATCAAAAAAAGTCCCCGCAGCAAGTGCGGGGACTTTTTTTTTGATACCCCTGTAATGCCGGAAGCCAACCTGTGACTGATCCGATATCAAAAACATCGGTACGCTATGACAACGAATGAGCACACACCGGTAGCCAGGCCTTATTTGCTGCGGGTAGCTTACACCTTGTTTACAATAGGTGGCCTTATCCTTAGCCTGCGGGGCTGGCCTCAGCACCTCGGCGATGGCTTAGCCATGTTTGGCATTGCCCTCGCTTTCGATCCTTTTGATACCGCACAGCCTTTTGGGCAGCGGCCCCGGTGGCAGCGTGCCTGGCTGCTGGTGCATGTAGCAGGTGTATTGGTCATGCTCGTGGCCGCTTTTCTCCGGTAGGCTTCCTCCATTTTTTTCCGAATACTACGCCCCCAAAAAATACAAACGGGCATCGCCAGCAGGAAACGCCCGTTTGTAACCGCCCGATGGCCACCAAAGCCTAGCGGCCCGGCTGCCATTCATTGATGGCTACGCGGGGCAGCAGCCATTTACCACATTTTTCCACTACCTGGCGGGCAGGTAGCACAAAGCTGGCCGGCTGGCCCAGGGCCTCGCTGCTACTGGCTGCATACAGCCTGTATTGGCCGGCATGCGCTACCCAGGCACTTTCCTCCTCCGAAAAAGATGCCAGATCGCGGGGCTGCAGCACGATGCTGAGTGTTTGGCTTTCGCCCGGCTGCAACAGTTTGGTTTTGCCAAAACCCCGCAGCTCAAAGGCGGGCTTGTGCATGTCTTTGTTG
>JALOMC010000177.1 GCA_025455665.1 Chitinophagaceae bacterium
ATTGCGCTTCGATAAGTATGTGATAAAAAAGCGTCGGATTAATCCGGCGCTTTTTTGTGCGACTCCCATATTTTCGAGGCCCGCTTCACCGGTCTTGCTGTGTGGGTGCGGCCACCTTTTAACCAACCAAACTGATGATGAAATCGGTCCTCAGCAGCGCTTTGCTGCTGCTGTGCCTGGGCAGTTCTGCACAGCAGGCTGTCTCTATTGGCAGCACCAGTGCCGATCCGGCAGCTATTTTAGATATACAGAGCACTCAGAAAGGCCTATTGATTCCGAGGCTCACTTCGGCCCAGCGCAATGCCATGCCCAACAAGGCGGCCGGACTGCTGGTGTACGATACCGATAAGCTGACCCTGATGATGTACAACGGGGCCGCATGGACCGCTCTCATTTTTGGCGATCCCGCCAGCCTGCCGCCCAGCTATGCCGAGCCGCCTACCCAAATCTTCGGACAGGGCTATGGCTGTAGCGTATCGGTTTGGGGCAATTGGGCGGCGGTAGGAGCCTTTGGCCACCGCGAACAGTTTGAAAGCGGCGATTATGGCGCCGTGTACATGTATGAGCGTATAAGTGGCGTCTGGCAATTTCGCCAATTGATTAAGGCCAGCGACCGGGTCAGTGGCGACCGCTTTGGCACCTCTGTATCGCTCAGCGGGCAGGCCCTGCTGGTAGGTGCCAGCCTGGCCGACTTGCCCGGCAAGCCAGATGCCGGCAAAGCATACATATTCAGGCTGAGCGGCCAGAGCTGGATGCAAGAGAAAGTGCTGACCGCCAGCAATAGCGCCGCCGAAGACTATTTTGGCACCAGCGTAGCACTTAGCGGAGGGCTGGGCGTGGTGGGCGCCCCCGGCAAAGAGTATGTGAACCAACCGCCCACCCGTAACAATGAAGGTGCTATTTATGTGTATAGGTATGCCGATTTTGTGCCGGAGCTGTGGGTAGAAGACTACCGTGATACCTGGGACCAAGGGCAGGGCGAAAGCCGCTATGGCACGAGTGTTTCTATTGATTCGACCATGGGTATGTTGGTGGCAGGTGTGCCTGGCGCTAATGCGAGCCAAGGTGCCATCGCCATCAAATACCGCCAGAGCAACCCCGAGTGGGCACTTACCTTATATCGTACCCCACCGGTACCCGGTGCCGGTGCCGGCCGATTTGGCAGCAGCGTGTCCATCAGGGGGCTGTATATAGCCGTGGGTTCGCCATTTGAAGCTGCCAGCATCAACGGTAATCTGGTACAGGGCACCGGTCGCACCCACGTGTACAAGAATGAGTTTGGGAACTGGAACCTGTACGGCGATGTGCCGACACCAGCTGCGCAGGCCGGCGACCAAATTGGTGCCAGCGTAGCCATTTTTCCTCCTTTTTTAGTGGTGGGCATGCCAGGGCGCACGGTCAATGGGCTGTCTTCGCAGGGCCAAACCACCGTATACAGGTTAGGCACTTCGGGTCCTTTCAATAGTCCTGCCTGGATTTTTGACCGAAACATTACCGATGGCACCAACACGGCTAACAACTTGTTTGGCAGTGCCAGTGCCCTGCACAATGGCAATTTGCTGACAGGCGGCAGTTTTTTTCAGTCAGGCAACGGCAAAGTAGCCTTTATCAATATCGAATAGCCTATGGGCCGCTATCGGTATCGATTGCGTAGTTTGACAAATGTCAAAAAACCGTTGAATTGCCGAAAATCAAGTCCGACTGCACTTTTTTAGCGGTTTTGGTCATTATTTTGCACTCCCTTTTAAGGGAAGTAAAAATTTATTGTTTCACGCATTTAAATGTCTATTTAAGATGCCAGTTAAAATCCGCTTGCAGCGTCACGGATCGAAGAAGCGTCCGTTTTATTTCATTGTGGTGGCAGATGCCCGTTCGCCCCGCGATGGTAAGTTTATCCAAAAGTTGGGTACTTACAATCCCCTGACTGTTCCGGCTACTATCCAGATCGATCGCCAAAAGGCCTTGGATTGGCTGCACAAAGGTGCCCAGCCTACCGATACTGTCCGCCGTATCCTCAGTTTCAAGGGAGTATTGTACCTGAAGCACCTGCTGCGTGGTGTGAAGCTGGGTCTGTTCGACGAGGCTACTGCTATGGTGAAATTCCAGAAGTGGCACGAAGAGCATGAAGCCAACAACGCCCGCCGTCAGGAAGCCCATCGCAAGGATCAGCGTGCCCGTCGCCAGCCGCCCATCGTACGCAAGGCTGTAGAAGCCCCGGTGGTAGCCCCGGTAGCTGAAGCTCCCGCTGCTGAAGCTGCGCCCGAAGCACCCGCTGCCGAATAAGTCGCAGGTTCTTTGCCAGCCGACCGCTTACCATATTAAATCCCGCCAGCCACGGCGGGATTTTTTTCTTTTCTTGCATCTCATTTTCAGCGCAATATGGACCTGGTATCAATTGGAAAAATGGTGGCTGTCGTAGGCCTGCAAGGCGAATTGCTGTGCAAGCACGGGCTGGGTAAGAAAACCGATTTGGCCGGCGTAGGCGTGGTGATGCTGCAAGACAGGGCGGGTAGCCAGCTGCCTTTTTTTGTGGAAACCGCCAAAGCCCGCTCGGCTGACGAACTGCTGCTGAAGCTGGAAGGCGTGAATACCCGCGAACAGGCCACGGCTTTGTTGCACCGGCAAGTATGGCTGAAGCGAGAAGATTTTGACAAGCATGCCGCCGGCAATGCTCCCATCAGTCTGCTGGGCTTTGTGGTGGTAGAAGCGGGAAAACCGTTGGGCGCCATCAAAGAGGTAATTGAGCAGCCGCACCAGCTATTGGTCACTATAGAAATGCAGGGCAAAGAGGTGCTGATACCTTTACACGAAGAGAGCCTGCTCGGTATTGACAAAAAGAAGAAGCAGGTGGCTGTACGGCTGCCCGATGGCTTGCTGGAGCTGTACCTGGGCTAATGCATGCTCGAGCAAGCAGTTGTGAACATCCTGACGTGGATAACTGGCGAATTCTGCAGCCGCTGCCGTAACAATTTCTTAACAAACATGGCTTAGCTTCCGCTCATGGTTGCCTACAAAGTGTACCACCTCCTGAGCCCGGCCTTCGATATGCCGATAGAGGTGAAGCTAAATGCAGAAGATCGCTACTTGCGTGTTGCCGGGCCTTTTTTCGAAGTGGTGCATTTTCGTACCCCACTGTTTCACCCACAAACCCTGGCGGTATCCAATGTGTACGGCGTGCCGGTGTTTCAAGTAGCACCTGTAGCAGGCCAGCCGCAGCGCTGGGCTATACAGCACGAGCATCAAACGTTGATGCAGGCAAATTTTGTAGACGCTGCATCGGTGCAAAGCAATGCCGGGCAGGCCCACGATGCCACCGAGTTGTATCCTTTTGCAGTGCTACCCGGCGAACAACCCAATGCGGCCGAACGCCAAATGCTGTGTGCGGCTTTTGCTGTGTGCTGCCAGCACGTACAACTGTTGCAAGAGGCCATCATGGCCTGAGTGGTAAAGCGAATGTGGCGAGCAGTCATTCCTCCTACATTTGTTGGCATGGATGTGCAAATCGCAGCCTCGTGGAAACAGCAAATGGGCGATGAATTTCAGCGTCCGTACTTTCAGCAATTGGCACTGCACCTGAAAACCGAAAGAGCCGCCGGTAAAACCATCTTTCCGCCGGGCGGCAAAATATTTCAAGCTTTTGAGCTGACAGGTTTCGACCAGGCCAAAGTGGTCATTCTTGGTCAGGATCCTTATCATGGGCCTGGTCAGGCCATGGGGTTAAGTTTTTCGGTGCCACGGGGCATTAGCGCACCGCCGTCGCTCATTAATATATTCAAGGAATTGAAATCAGATATTGGTCTGGCTATACCCGCACACGGCGACCTCACCCACTGGGCGCTGCAGGGTGTGCTGCTGCTGAATGCTGCGCTGACCGTGCGGGCTAACGAGCCCAACAGCCATGCGCAAATTGGCTGGCATGACTTTACCAATGCCGTCATCAGGCGACTGAGCGAGCAAAAGCAGGGCCTGGTATTCATGCTTTGGGGGCGCTTTGCGCAAGAGAAACAGCCACTCATTGATGGGCTGCGCCATTGTGTGCTCAAAGCTGCTCACCCTAGTCCGTTTAGTGCTGATAAAGGCTTTTTTGGCTGTAGGCATTTTAGCCGGGCCAATGAGTACCTGGTACAGCAAGGCAAAGACCCTATTGACTGGAAATTGCCTGCTTGAAAAAATAGAAGACACCACCTCTTATGAAGAACATTTTGGCCCGTTTGTGGGCACTTTGGGGCCTCCTTTTCTTTACCATCACTTTGTTGATTTTTGTCTGGCCTATCACTTTCACGTTTCTGATACCGGAGCCATATGGTGTCCGAGCTTTCAAGGCTTTTGCCAAAACATGGATGACCATTTTCTTGTACGGCATTGGGTGCCCTATACGGGTGTATGGCCGGCAGTACTACCGCCCCGATCAGCAATACGTCGTTACGGCTAATCACCAATCACTCATGGATGTACCTCTGCTGACCCCGTTTTTTCCAGGCCCTAATAAAACCATCGCAAAAAAGTCGATGGCTCGCATACCGCTGTTTGGGTGGATTTATGCCCGCGGCTCGGTACTGGTAGACCGCAGCAGCGATGCCAGCCGCAAAAAAAGCTACGACGATATGAAGCGGGTGCTGCTGCACGAAAAGCTGAACATGGCCGTATACCCGGAAGGTACCCGCAACCGAACCGGGCAGCCACTCAAGTCGTTTTATGATGGCGCCTTTCGCCTGGCTGTCGATTGTCAAAAGGATGTGCTGCCGGTGGTCATTCTCAATACTAAAAAAGCACTACCGCCTGGTAAGGCATTCTACTTGTGGCCGGTAGCGCTGGAAATGCACCTGCTGCCTGCCGTAGCATGGCGTGGCAAAACAGTAGACGAATTGAAGCAGGAGGTATACCGCGACATGTGGCAACATGTAGTATTGCATAAAGAGGGGCACCAACGACCCACTGGTATAACAGCTTAGTTGTAGAAGAAACGGGTACGGTTCACTTTCAGATCTCGCAGGATGCCAGACTTGGGACTGATGGAGATGTTAAAGGAGCGGAAGAGACCAACAGGCACAATGTTGATGGACATTTGCCAACAGTGCAGTTCCCGCGACAGGAACATAGTGAGGTTACCGATTTTGTTTGTGTTGAAATCGTAGAACACGGTGCCGCCAGCCTTCCACTTGGGCGATAGATTGAAGTCGCCCTGGAGGTTCAAACTGCTGAAAAAGCGAGTTTGAAATCCGCTGAAATCGGCTTTTCGCTGCTGCGAAAAACTAAGCGAGTAGCTCACGTTCAGGCTCCAGGGCACATTGAAATCGGCAAACTCAGCCGGGTTGTTTCTTACATATTCCAATTGGCGCATTTCTTCTTCCGGTGTCAAAAACTGCGTATTGTTTTCATTCTTTTTCTTGTCGTCCTTCTTCTCGTCCTCTTTCTTTTTGCTCTGAAATGAGGCGCCTACCGATAAGCTGCCGTTGGTAATGCGGCCCAGCGAAAACTTGTCGCCACCCTGCCAGGCAAACCGATTGATGCGGCGGCCAATGCTATCGGCCTGGTAGGGATCGATGCTGGTGCTGCCGGTAATGTTTATTTTCTCGAAAAGCGTGGTACTCATCAGAATGGCAAATGGTTGCAATTGCAAGCTATCGGCCAAAAAGTTGTAGCCCGACTGAATGGAGAAGTTATCGATAAGCCGCACTTTTTTGGTGGCGTTGGCTGAGGTATCCTTCTTGTCACGCACCTTCATCACCAAAGCGGCCTTGTGCAAAAGGGCTGAAGAGAGAGCCCTGGTACAAACTGAATTGATCGGTTCGGCCGGCCGTATCAATCTGCACCCGGTAGTAGTCGCGGCGGGCAAGGTCGGGCTTGTAGTTGGCACTGATATTGGGACGAATCACATGCCTGAAAATGGCGGTTTGTGCACCAATGCCAAAGCTGACTTCGCGGCTGCTGAAAAAGCCTTTGGTTACCGTGGTATCTACACCTCTTTTTGCATCGTTCCAACTAAGCAATACCTGCTGTCCAAACCAGCGTTCGGCATAGGTAACACTGGGCGAAATAGTGAACGGGCCCAGTGCTGGCAGTGCAATGTTGATGGGTAATTGGTGCTGTGCCCCCCACTGCATGGTGTCAATTATTTCGCCAATGGTAGAGCGCCGGTAGGGGCTGTCGCTTTCAAAAAATGTAAACTGGTTTTGAATCTGACCGTTGTAGCCAATACCCAGCTTTTCGTACCATTTGGCGGCCCCTACAGCTTCCTTTTTCTGAAAAGGGTAGAGGGTATTCACCGTCATGTTTACATTGGGCAAGCTGATGGTGTACTGGCCGGTTTGATTGTTCTGGCTATGGTTGCCCGTTACGCTCATGTTGTAGCGGCCATCGCCCCAGGTTTTGCTGTATTGAATACTGGAGGCGATGTTGTTTTGAAAGTTCAGCTGCGGATTATTTGGTACAAAGCGATTGAACTGGGTGCTACCAAAGTTGATATTGGCACCAAACGTAGTGCCTGGCCTGGCCTTGCTATCCATGTTGTGAAACCAGGCGAAATTGAACGTTTTGGTACTCACAAAGTCAGGATCGCCTTTGAAAGCAATACGGGTGTTTTGGTAGGTAAAACGCACCCCGCCATTGAACCGGTACCGTACCCGATAAGTGGGGCTGAAATTGATGGAATAGCCGCCGTAGCTATAAATATTGGCCCGCACGGTGGCATCAAAATAGTCGTTTATCACCTTGTAGTAGCCCAATCCTTCCAGGCCCAGACCAAAGCTTTCGGTAGCGGTAAACTGCGGCGCTATCAACCCGCTGTGCCGCCCCTGGCTGAGCGGATAGATGCCAAATGGAATGCCGACCGGAAACGGCACACCCTCAAACTCGGGGTAGGCCAGCCCGCTGTAAGCCCACTTATTGTTTACCAGCTTCATTTTGCGGGCCCTGAAGGCAAAGTGCGGCGTATCCAGGTTGCAGGTGGTGAAGCGCCCCATGGAGGCGAAAAACGAGGTAGCATCGTATTTTTTGATGCGGTCGGCAAAAACAAACATTTCGCCCTGCTTGGTGTAGGTGCTTTTGGTAAGGCCCCGTTGGGTTTTGAAATTGTAAAACATCGAATCGCTTTCCGACGTCATATCGCCATCTACCAATACCGGTCGGTCTATTACTTTCCCGGTCGTGTCGCGTACAAAAAAGGCTTTCGCAACGCTCTTTTCATTGTCGAGCTCAATACGGCCAGCTTTCAGGTCCAGCGATTTATACTTGGTGTTGGCTTTTCCGTACAGCAAAAATTTCCGGCCAGGTATATCCAGCACGCCGCTATCCGCCGCTTCGTAGTTGACGGGTGCATCCAGGCTATCGGGCGATGAAGGAAGCAAAACTGTATCGACCCGGGTGAGCGTACTGTCTTCGGTTTTTACAACCACCCGCGGTTTATTGGCTGCCGGGCGGCGGGCAGTATCGGCGGTGGCAGGCTTTGTTAAAGGAGTGGTAATTGGCGGACGCGGCGCCACCTGTGCCACGCAGATTTGCGTTATGAACAAAAGTGGAAAAAACCACCAAAAAGGCTGGAACACCTTTGCTCTATTTTCACAACGGTTGGCTGACATAAGTGGCTCAGCGAAAGTACTGTGAAAGCGTGTCGCCCATGTGAAGATTTGTCTAAAGTGTTTAATGCAGAATTTGTTGCGAATGAAGATCTGGACTGTACTGATAGGGCTGCTGACCACCACCGGGCTGCTGGCACAAACAACGCCGCCCCGCCCGCCACTGCGCACTGTGGTAGTAGATGCCGGCCATGGTGGCCCCGATGGTGGTGCAAAAGGCAGCATTGCCAGAGAAGCACAGCTGGCGCTGGAAATCTCGCTGAAAATACGCGACCTGCTAAAGCAAGAGCTGCCCGA
>JALOMC010000445.1 GCA_025455665.1 Chitinophagaceae bacterium
CGATGATTTTCCTTTACCGGCGTCGCCCCCACCTACCATCGCCCTTTCCCCAAAACTACATATCCACTACCACCGCCTTTTCACTTGGGGCAGAAAAAATCAATCCTGCTGATGACGCCAAGGCCTTGCTCGCCCAGCCGAATGCACTGCACTGCTGCACCTGCAAGGTGGCAGGCGCATTTTTGCTGGTGGGCGCCCGCCTGCAGGTGCTGAAAGAATGTAAGGGCTGTCCGTTTCGGTCGGTGGCAACACCGGCCGATCAAGGCAACACCCGTGCTTTTTGCTACGCCGGCATCTTCGCCTACCATACCGCCAACCAACACCCGTGCTTTTTGCTACGCCGGCATCTTCGCCTACCATACCGCCAACCCGTGTGCGGGCTGCCCGCTGCTCCGTATTTTTAGCGGTACTAATACCAAACCAGCAGCACTTATGCGTTGTCTTTGTACCGCCCTTGCTTTTTTTGCCATATATAGCACCGCCACGGCGCAGGCCACCCCGCCGCCCCCCGATACAGCCGACCCGTACCGGCCCGCCCTGCATTTTTCGCCCCGGCAGCATTGGATCAATGATCCCAATGGCATGGTCTATCACAAGGGGGTGTACCATCTTTTCTTTCAGCACTACCCGCAGGGCACCACCTGGGGGCCTATGCACTGGGGCCATGCCACCAGTAAAAATCTGGTGCATTGGCAAGAGCAGCCCATCAAACTGTTTCCCGATAGCCTGGGCTACATTTTTTCGGGCAGTGCCGTGGCCGATGTGCACCGTACCAGCGGCTTTGGCCAGCCGGGCGATACCCCGCTGGTGGCCATCTTTACCCACCACAATCCGCTGACCGAAAAGCGGGGCCGCAATTTTCAGTACCAAAGCCTGGCCTATAGCCTGGATGATGGCGCCACCTGGCATAAATACGCCGCCAATCCGGTACTGGCCGATAGCAACAGCTCCGACTTCAGAGACCCCAAAGTGTTTTGGTATGCCCCGCAGCGCAAGTGGATCATGACACTGGCCACCAAAGACTGCATCAGCTTTTACTCCTCGCCCAATTTGCGGCAGTGGCAGTTTGAATCGGTGTTTGGCAAAACGGCCGGCGCCCACGGCGGCGTGTGGGAATGCCCCGACCTGATAGACCTGGAGCTGAACGGCCAGCACTACTGGGTACTTATTGTAAACCTGAACCCCGGCGCCCCCAATGGTGGCAGCGGCACCCAATACTTTGTAGGCCAGTTCGATGGCCACCAGTTTACCGCCCTGCACACCGATACCCGGTGGATGGACTACGGCCCCGACAACTACGCCGGCGTGACCTGGAGCAATACCGGCCAGCAACGCCTGCTAATAGGCTGGATGAGCAATTGGGACTATGCCAACCAGGTGCCTACCGGCCGCTGGCGCAATGCCATGACGGTGGCCCGGCAGCTATCGCTACAGCAGGTGGGAAAAGAAGTATACCTGCGATCGGAGCCGGTGCAGCAGCTGCAACAGCAGTGGCAATGGCAGACTGCCGGCCAAGCCAGCACGCAGCCGCTACCCACCAGCAAAGCCTACACGCTGCGCTGGCAGTGGAGCACTGCCCAGGCGGCCAGCATGGTGCTGCGCAATGCTGCCGGCGAGCAGGTAACCATTGGGTACGATGCGGCTACTCACCAACTATACATCGACCGAGTGTACAGCTCGTAGCAGATGCCTGCTCGCTGGAGCTGTTTGCCGATGATGGACTGACGCTGCTCACCAGCCTCGTATTTCCTACCCAACCCTACACGCAGCTGCTGCGGGCCCAACCCTACACGCAGCTGCTGCGGGCACCTGCCGGGCTGCAGGTGGGCCTGCCTGAGAAACCTTAGCCGAGTTTAAACACGCTACCGCATCTTTGACCGGCAACAAGTAAACACACTGCAAACAAACCGCATGGAGTGGACCCTGGTATTTAAAACGGCGCTGTATACCGAAGCCGCCATTGTAAAAGGCAAGCTGGAAGAACACCAGATACCCGCTCAGATACTGAACAAACAAGACAGCATGTACATGCTGACCCTGCCCGGCCTGCACGAGGTGTATGTGCCGCAGCACCTGCAGGCACTGGCTAAAAATGTGATAGACGAAAGCCTGCGCAATTAATGGCAGGCTCTCGCTTTTTTCAGCTAGCTGCCAGGTGCACATCGGTACTTTGCTGCACAACTGTGTTGGGCTGCCGCATACTTCGCCGAATGTGCCAAAGCGATTGCTCCAGCTCGGCAATGTGCCGCTCTCGCATGGCAATATCTTCTTCCAGATCGGTGTTGCTGATTTTGGCCTCGTGAAAGCGAATGTTCACCTGCACTATTTTGCTCAGCAGTGCTATGGCTTCGCTGGCACTAAAAGTTCCTTGCAAAAGTTGTAATTGCATTGGGAGTTTTTTATTGCCCCTGGCCTAGCGAGTACGCAGGCTTGCCATCAAATTCGTATAGGTTCTCGGTTTTCACCACATCAATGCCGGCTGCCATGGCTGCCTGTAGCAATCGCACAATGCTACCTGCCCGCAGCGCATGCTGGTCGGCTGGCTTAAACCGGCAGCGCCAGTGATCGGTGCAAAACGTTTCTTCAAAACCTTCGGGCCACACTTTGATACCACGGTTGGTAATCATGGTAAGCGAAGCATCGGCACCTTGCATTGGCTGTAGCAAGGTGGCCAGCTCATCGGCACTGGTGCCCGGCCAGTGTACAAACAAATCAACCCCTACCAGCTGCTTGTGCTGCGGGGCACGGCGTTGGTATTTAGGCAGGTT
>JALOMC010000178.1 GCA_025455665.1 Chitinophagaceae bacterium
TGCCGCATCATTTTCTCGTGCAGCTTGTACTGCGGCTCTATGATACCCGGTGTGTCCGAAAAAATGAGCTGATAACTGTCGGAGTTTAAAAAAGCTTTGATGCGATGCCGGGTCGTTTGCACCTTGGGGCTTACAATGGCCAACTTTTCGCCCACCAGCGCATTCAGCAGGGTGCTTTTGCCGGCATTTGGCTTGCCCAGTATGCTTACAAATCCCGATTGGAACGACATGGCTGGCTTTGCAGGTATTAAAAATAAAAATGGCCTCCTCGCGGAAGCCTTTTTTTCGTTGCGAAGGGAGGGATCGAACCTCCGACCTTCGGGTTATGAGCCCGACGAGCTACCGCTGCTCTACTTCGCGATCTCTATTGGGAGTGCAAATGTAGGGGGCGGCATCATTCGAGCCAAAACTTAATTTCTTTTTTTGATGTCGCTGGCGCCCGAAGCAGAGATCTGTTTGATGACCGCATTGCCTTTGTACAGCACATCGCTGGCGCCCGAAGCCACCACTTTCATCTCCTTTTCGGCTGTTATCTGTACATCGCTGGCGCCCGAGGCTTCCAGGTCTACAAAGTCGGCCCGCAGGTCAAATGCTTTTACATCGCTGGCACCGCTTACATCGATGCGCAGGTTGGTACACTGGCCACTTACCAAAAAATCGCTGCTGCCAGAGCCCGACAGTTTCAGGTTCTCTGCCCGCACTGTTCCTTTAAAATCGCTGCTGCCACTCAGACTGATGTCCAGGTTGTCGCTCTTCAGCTGCCCATCAATTTTCACATTGCAGGCACCCGATGCTGTGATGCGGTACAGTACCGGCGCCGATACGTAGGCCCGCATGTAGCGAGGCCCCCAATTGGCACCCGACCGATTGGTGCTTTTGTAGCCAATGTGCAATACGCCATCACGCACTTCGGTGGTGATGTTGGCCACATACTGCGCCTCGCTGGCGCTTACCGCCACCGCTGTGCTGCTGCCTTGTGTAAAAATCAGATCGATAGCGCTGCTGACCGAAATGGCCGTAAATGATTCGGTGCTGCGCACTTGCACATTCGGATCGTTGATGGTAGACTGCGCCCTTACAGGCAACCAGCCCAGTTGCAAGCTTACTGCTATCAACCATGCCAGGTACTTCATAGTGTTTTGCTTTGTTTGGGTGTTTGTATTAAAAATGGGTAACCGGGGTGTGAGAGTATCGGTAAAGTAACAGAACGATGGTGATACGCCGGCCGGCTTGGAATTGTTACAAGCTTGTAAAAGAATTTTCATTAGCCGCTCAGCCCCTACTTTTGCGCAGCAATTTTTTTTAGAACGCCCGGGGTGTTTCAGGCGCCAAACCTGAGACTGAGAAATCACCCGTTGAACCTGATCAGGGTAATACCTGCGAAGGGAAGGCAGTCAGCCTCTTTGTTGGTACCCATTGGTGCCGGGCCCCATGGGGGCAGCACACCGCAGGCTGAAACACTTCGGGCAAACTCAATACCGTGTAGTATGAAACGAGTTTGTCTGCTCCTGAGCATTGTATTGCCCATGGGCCTGCTGGCGCAGGTGACCATTACTGTAAAAAACCAACAAGGCCAGCCCCTGGAGGGCGCCAGCATAGCCGTACGACAGGCTGGCACCAGCGCCACTACCAACCAAAGCGGCCAGGCCCGCCTGCCAGCCATGGCCGGTACCGTACGCCTGCTGTGCAGCTACACCGGCTACCGCACCCTCGATACCAGCCTGGCCCTGGCGGCCGGCCAATCTATTCTGCTCACACTCACCGAACTGCCCTCGGCGCTGCAGGCGGTAGAGGTACGCGGCCTGCGGGCCGGCACCGATGCCCCCTTTGCCAAAACCGATATTTCCAAATCGACCATCGAGAAAAACAACCTGGGGCAGGACATTCCGTTTTTGCTGAACCAAACGCCCAATGTGGTGGTGAACAGCGATGCTGGCAACGGCATTGGCTACACCGGCATCCGCATACGCGGTACCGATGCCAGCCGCATCAACATGACCATCAACGGCATTCCGTACAACGATGCCGAAAGCCAGGGCATTTTTTTTGTAAACCTGCCCGACATGCTGAGCAGCGTGAGCAGCATACAAGTGCAGCGCGGCGTGGGCACCAGCAGCAATGGCGCCGGCGCCTTTGGGGCCAGCATGAACTTCAGCACCTTTCAGTACAACCCCGCCGCCTATGCCGAGCTGAACAACAGTGTGGGCAGTTTCAATAGCTTTAAGCACACCATCAAGGCCGGCAGCGGCCTGCTGGCCAATAAGTTTACCATTGATGCCCGGGTAAGCCAGATCACCAGCGATGGCTTTGTAGACCGTGCCAGCAGCCGCCTGCAAAGCGCCCAATTTACGCTGGGCTACTGGGGCAAAAAATCGAGCCTGCGCTTCAATGCCATGCTGGGCCGCGAAAAAACCTACCAGGCGTGGTACGGCATCAGCGAAGCCGACCTGAAAGCCGGCAACCGCACCTTCAATTCGGCTGGTACCGAGCGGCCCGGGCAGCCCTACGACAATGAAACCGACAACTACTGGCAAAACCATTACCAGCTGTTTTTCAACCACGAGTTTAGCAAGAGCGTCGTGTTCAACACGGCCCTGTACCTGACCACCGGCCGCGGCTACTACGAGCAATACAAGGCCAATGCCCGCCTATCGGACTACGGGCTGGCCCCTATAGCCGGCCAAAACCGCACCGACCTGGTGCGCCGCCTATGGCTGAACAACCAATCGTTTGGCCAGATCTTTTCGGTACAAATCACCAAACCACGCCACGAGTGGACCATTGGCGGTGGCTGGAACCACTACCCCGGCCAGCACTATGGCGATGTAGTATGGAGTGCCGCCCAGCCCGGCCTGCGCCATCGCTGGTACGATTATGATGCCCGTAAAACCGACATCAACCTGTACACAAAATGGCAATACAGCCTGGGCCGTCAAAACACCTGGAAACTATTTGCCGACCTGCAATACCGCTTCGTGAGCTACTCGCTGGCCGGCTTTCGAAACAACCCCGGCGTATCGGTAGATGAGCAATGGAACTTCATCAACCCCAAAGCCGGCATCAGCTACAACAAAGGCAAGTGGAGCGGCTTTTTCAGCTATGCTGTGGGCAATAAAGAACCCAACCGCGACGACTTTGAAGCCGGCACCACCCAACTGCCCCGCCGCGAACAGCTGCACGATTTTGAACTGGGCCTCACCCGCAAAGACCTGCTGAAAAACCTGCAGGCCGGCCTGACCCTGTACTACATGCGCTACCGCGACCAACTGGTACTAACCGGCAAGGTGAACGACGTAGGCGCCTACACCCGCACCAATATACCCAACAGCTACAGGGCCGGTGCCGAGCTGGAACTGACCTACCGCTACCCCAAGGGGCAGCTGCGGTACAGTGGCGGCTTCAGCAGCAATCAGCTCATCGATTTTACAGAGTACATCGACAACTTCGACGACGGCACGCAGCAAGCCATCTTTCATGGCCGCACCGCCATTGCCTACTCGCCATCGGTAGTGCAGCACTTTAGCGCCAGCTACCTGCCGCTGAAAAACCTGGAGCTGGAATGGATGCTGAAACACGTAAGCCGCCAGTACCTCGACAATACGGCCAACGCCGCCCGCAGCCTCGATCCGTTTATCAACAACGACCTGCGCATAGGCTACACCCTTACGCCGCGCCGCCTGCTACGCGAAGCCCGGCTGGTGCTGCAGGTAAACAATGTGCTGAACAGCCTGTACGAGCCCAATGGCTACACGTTCAGCTACATCAGCAGCGGCCGCCTGACTACCGAAAACTTTTTTTACCCCATGGCCGGCCGCAACTATACCGTGGCACTGAACATCAAGTTGTAACCACCGCCTGCCTTTCACCTATTCAACAGCCGCTACCGCCTGGTGGCGGCTGTTGGTGTTTATAACAGCTTCTAACTACCCAAATAATCCCTCGTTACCCCTTTGTTTCATCTGCCCTACACTCAGGCATTCAAGATCGGTAATGAGACGTTGAGCAAATTTTCAGTTGATGAAAACAGCAGCTGATAAAAAATAGGCATGACACAGACAGGTCATTGAAACGGTCAGTGTAGCACATATGTGAGTCTGGCGCCAAGAAGAGCATCGTTGTAACCTCCCGTGAGAGCCCAGTCAGCCCGAAAACCTAATAACCATTGGGCATTGACCGGCACATCGAACCCGAATGACAATCGAAGACCGGCGGTTACATTTTCAACCCGCTCCATTCTTGACCGCCTTTCAATAAACCCGCCACCCATATCTGCAAAGCTCAAGGAGCGTTCAGTCAGCATTTGCTTAAATCCTACAGTAGGGCCAAAAGATCCGTAAATGCCTTTAAAAAATCCGCGGCGAACCGGATAGTACGTGCCTTTTGGCCAAACAGACACCTGCGCCCGATGCTCATACCAGCCGGGATTACGCATATTCAGTCTATCAGCTTCGGATGGGCTATTTGCACCGCTTTCAAAAATCAGTTCTCCACCCACCTGCCAGGCACCTGCAGCCGACTTAGCACCATTGGGAACCATCTTCGAAAAATCGACCCCGACTCCATAGCCAAAAGCACTGCCAGTACCAAGAGACGCCCAACCGGCAGACAATTTTACAAACAATGGGCTACCACCACCTTGCTGAGCCAAAGCTGCGCACCCCGACAAAAGGAAAACCGACTGAAAAATGATAGCGGCTTTAAACCATACCCCGCTGAACCTGAAAACGTTGCTTTTGTGTATCATATAATCTCACGAAAAAATCCGGTTAAGTAAACATAACGACTATGCATTCAATTGACTGGCTCACGACCCAGGCAAGCAAGTTGAACCCTTGGTCGAATACTCAGTTTGCATCAAAATACAGTGGCCATTTTTAATCGTGGGGAAGCCTTACCCGAAAAAAACGATTGAATCTGTGCCAGACTCGCCCGATATCCCAAAGCAATGCCGGCATTGGTATTTCGACCAAAGTTTGCCTGGTAGTCAGTATTGCGAAAACGCAGCTGCGACACAAAATCGCTTAAACTATGCTGCCGGTAGTACTCCACAAAAACGCCCCAACGCTGAAGGCCAATACCATAAGTACCAAACCAGTGCGTAGGCTGCCAATATTTATGTAGCTCAAACACAGGCCGATACAAATCCATAGCAGCCCATGTGCTTAGGCCACCGTCCCAATCGACTGAAGCAATTGTGGCCACAAAAGACATGCCCCCACGCAAGTACAACCAATCAGTAACGTGCAGCCGGGTGCCGAAATTAGCCGAGAGTCTTCGTTGCGTTAAAATCCAACCGATTGTCAGGAAAGTACTATTTGGAAAAAAATCAATCCGATCCTGCCTACTCATAAAATTAGTGTACTGCGCCGCTTGCTCAAAATGCCAGTATCCAATGCTCAAGTAAGGCTCTATTGGCAATTTCGGCGTGCGAAATGATCCACCAAATTCAAATAAGTGCTGCCGAGCTAACCCCAGATTAGACAACCTGATGCTAAGAGCATCACCAAGCATCACATCCTGTGCTGGAAAACTATTTCGACCATTGGCAAAAGTGAAGTCGAGGTTGATTTTATGGCGCCAGGACCATGCAGAGTCTTGAGAAAAACAAATACTACAGCCCGAAACCGCCAGCAGAAGCAAATAGAAACGATTGTACATTGGTATAGAATAATGGGCAGGTTCGAGAAAACTCTAGACGCCGATA
>JALOMC010000011.1 GCA_025455665.1 Chitinophagaceae bacterium
CCGGCTAACCAGTAACAGCGCTGCTGCGGTGTGCCTTTTTTCGCTTCCCGGGCAATTGCTGACCAAAAAAAAGCTAACCCCGGTCGGCAAAACGAGCACAGCTCAAATCTTACAAACAAACAAAGGCGTGAAGATTCCTGTCATTCCAATCGGGGGGCATTTTTTCGCCAATAGGCCACCGCCTGCAGGCGGCACTTCCTTTTAAGTGCTACTGCCAGCTATACACCAGGCGCAAATCAACAAAATCGGCTACGTGCCGATGTGCCTTTAGGTTGAAGCCCGCCCACCACTGCCTGGCAAAGCGGTACTGAAGCCCCCAGCGGTGGTACCATCCGTCGTAGTATGGATTGGGCTGGTATACATACACCCCGATGCGCTGGCTGAAAATAAAACGACCCAATAAAAACTCGTGTCCTACCAGCAAGCCGCCCCGAATGCTGTTGCCTTCGGTTGTAGTATCGGCATCCAGCCGGCGTTGCAGTCCCTGATCGGCGCTCCATTCCGTGCCAATTGTAACGGCATTGGTACGCCCCACCTGCTTACTGCCTTGCAGCATAATGCCTCCCAAAGGGTAGCGGCTGCTGCTGCCGTTTGGGTTTACATACCGCTTGGCCATTCCAAACACGGCGATGTCTTTTCGCCATGGTTTTCCCCGCCACAGCGTTGGATCATTTTGGCGGGCACCCCGGTAGTAGGCCACCGGCTGGCTGCTGTACAGCAGGCCCAACTGTGCTGTGGGCCAGTTGATGCCCTTATTGGGCTGGCGTAGTCCGCCATTACTGATGTGCTGAAAATTGCCGGCTACCTGCAAGCTCCACTGTGAATTAATTTGATACTGCAGTCCGAGGCCATACAACAGATAGGCACCAATGGCCGTGCTATAGCTCTGATTGTCGGGGTTCGTGATAGCATTGTATGGATTGCTGCCCCAGGCTAACCCAGCCGCCCCCCGCATACTAAAGTGCAGCCTGCTACCCAACCGATACTGTGGCTCCAGCAGGTACGCCGCCATCGCCCCCTGGCCCAGTACCCTGTTATTGAAGTGATAGTAAGACAGCATCCACCCGCTGCGTGGGTAGCAATTACAGATGTCAAAAGCCGATTGGCCCCGCTGCTGCCGCCACTTCACCAGCTCTATTCCTACAGGGCGTGCATCTCGGGTATTGGCCACCGCGTTGCTGTGTGCTATCACCGATCCGTAGTGCAGGCTAGCCTGCCAGCCCCGGGCTACCACCGCGCTGTCTTGCGCTGCTGCAGGCAAAAAGGGCATTAGTACTCCACAAAAAAAAACAGCCCAGCTCTTCATGCCATAAAAGTAGAGTGACCCCGTTAAGTGCTGCGGCGCAAGTAATAACCGGGCGGAATAAATCAATTCCAGGAATAGCCTTACACCAACTCTATCACAGTTATTTCGGGCAAAATGCCCACCCGGCCAGGATAACCAATAAATCCAAAACCGCGGTTGATTGCTCGTACAGTCCGGCCCATTGCTTGTACATCCATTGTACAGGGCTCCACCTGAAGCCAGGTATTTCCACCCCAAACTGCATACCGTGGGTGTGGCCGCTCAGCATCAAATCAATGGTTGAATGGTGCTTCAGCACCTCGGCTTCCCAATGGCTGGGGTCGTGGCTCAATAGTACTTTAAATGGCACTGCCGGCATGCCCTCCACCGCCTTTTGCAAATTGCCGTAGCTGTGAAAACGGCCCTTCCCGCTGATATTTTGCACGCCCACCACTCCTATCTGCTGCCCCTTGCGTTCCAGCAATACGTGCTCATCCCACAGCAGGCGCCAGCCCATGTGACCATGCATTTGGCGCAGGCTGTTCAAATTGGCTTCCTTATCGGCGTCACTGGCCCAACGGGCATAGTCGCCATAGTCGTGGTTGCCAAAAGTGCTGTATACGCCCATGGGCGCCTTTAGCTGCGAAAACACATCGAGAAAGGGCTCTAGTTCGCTGGCTTTGTCATTCACTATATCTCCGGTAAAAAAAATGACGTCGGCCTGCTGCTCATTAATAAGCTCTACCCCTCGCAGCACCGCAGCCTTGTCGTTGAAACTGCCGCTATGGATATCGCTGATGTGCACCATTTTGAAACCCTTGAATGCCTCGGGCAATTGCGGATACGCCAGCTGCACTTTGCGCACCTGGTAGTTATACTTATTGCGAAAGCCGTACAACAGCGACCCAAACAGCCCGCCGCCAAGGCCAAGGCCCAGCCAACTGAGAAAAACGCTGCGACTGATGCCGGTACCCGGCCCTGCTGCGGGTGCCGCCTGCCGAAAGAAAGAAGCCACCCACATTATCAGGCGCCTGATATCATCTATCAGAAAAAACGGCACCGCTATCATTTGCGCCAGCAAAAAGCCGACCGTGCTGGCAAAAAGGGTTTTCAGAGCCTGAAAAACGTACAGGTTGAGCGCCAGCATAACCAGCAGGAAAATGATGGAACCACTAAGACTGCGCATAAGTAAAAAGAGGCTGAATGAATGCAGGCCGCAAGTTGCATATTTGCAGCAGCCGGCTCCCGCCGCTGGTTAAAAATGATAAAACTTTAGCGTATGAAGCTGACTTACTACGGCCACTCCTGCTTTTTGGTTGAATGCGGCGGCAAAAAACTGCTGTTCGACCCCTTCATTCGCTACAATGAGCTGGCGGTTGGTAAAATAGCCTTCGACAGCCTGGAAGCCGACTACATACTGCTGAGTCATGCGCATCAGGACCATGTGGCCGATGCCGTGGACCTGGCTAAACAAACAGGCGCCACCGTAATATGTGCGTATGAGCTGATGGGCTGGCTGGTGCAAAACGGCCACGACAAGGTGCACCCGATGAATACCGGCGGCAAAAAGCAATTCGACTTTGGTACCGTAAAATGTGTGGTAGCTCACCACAGCAGCGGTTTTGCCGACGGAAGCTATGGCGGCAATCCCATGGGCTTTGTCATCAGCAGCCCCGACGGCGACTTTTACTACAGCGGCGATACTGCCCTTACGCTGGATATGCAGCTGATACCCATGTGGGGAAACATTCAGTTTGCCGTAATGCCCATTGGCGACAATTTTACCATGGGTGCCGACGACGCGGCGATGGCCGCAACGTGGGTAAAAACCAAACAGGTGGTAGGAGTGCATTATGATACCTTTGGCTACATCGTGGTTGATAAAGAAGCTGCCAACGCCAGTTTTGCCGCCAAAGACATACAGCTTCACCTGCCAGCCATCGGAGACAGTATTGAAGTGTAATTTTTTTTGACCAACTGTACAACTGAAGAAAGGAGCGACAAGTGCCATGGCAAGAACCATTGGAATAGCAAACCAAAAAGGCGGGGTAGGCAAAACGACCACCGCCATTAACCTGGCAGCCAGCCTGGCCGTGCTGGAATACCGCACCTTGCTGGTAGATGCCGACCCACAGGCCAATAGCACCACCGGTGTGGGGTTCGACCTGCAAAACATTAACCTGAGCCTGTACGACTGCCTGGTAAACAACGTGCCGGCGGCCGATGTGGTGCTGAAGACCGATATCCCGAATCTGGATCTCATTCCATCGCACATCGACCTGGTGGGTGCCGAAATAGAAATGATCAACCACCCCAATCGGGAAAACGTATTGCGGCAGTTGCTGGCCCCCCTGCAAGACCGCTACGACCTCATCATCATCGATTGCTCCCCCTCGCTGGGCCTCATCACAGTCAATGCTCTGGTAGCGGCCGACTCAGTAGCCATACCTGTACAAACCGAGTTTTTTGCATTGGAAGGCCTGGGCAAACTGCTGAACACGGTGAAAATTGTACAAAACCGCCTCAACCCCAACCTGGCCATCGAAGGTATTTTGATGACCATGTACGACGGCCGCCTGCGCCTGTGCAACCAGGTGGTAAGCGAAGTGCGCAAGCATTTTGAAGAACTGGTATTCAATACTATCATCCACCGCAATACCCGCCTGAGTGAGGCCCCGAGCGTGGGCAAGCCCGTGATACTGTACGATGCCGACAGCAAGGGCGCCAGCAACTATCTCAACCTGGCCAAAGAAATACTGCAGAAAAACAATATGACCCGCATTTCGGAAGCAGAGCGCTACATCCAGTAAAAAAACAAGGGCAAAAACCTGCAGACAGAAATAAACGAGGGCAGCAGCTATCACGCTCCTGCCCTCATTCTTTATCTTCGCTGCCCGCCGAAACCCGGCGAGCCTACCGCACCATGAGCAAGACCGACCAGAAAGCAATGATTGGCAAAGGGCTGCGTAGCCTGCTGGCCAATATAGACGCCGACCTCAAAACCAAGGATGGCCACCTGAAAGAAGAAGTTGTACAGAAGAATACAACCGTCATCAGGGTACCCGTGGGCGATATTGAAGTAAACCCTAAGCAACCTCGCCGCGACTTTGATGAGCAAGCGCTACAGGAATTGTCTTCTTCCATTCGTATTCACGATATTATTCAGCCATTGACAGTGGCACGCCTGGCCAATGGCAAGTACCGCCTGATAGCCGGCGAACGCCGCTGGCGGGCCTCCAAAATGGCGGGCCTGGCCGATGTGCCGGTGTACATCCGCGATGGCAACGACCAGCAACTGCTGGAACTGAGCCTGCTGGAAAACCTGCAACGGGAAGACCTGAACGCCATTGAAATAGCCCTGAGCTACAAGCGCCTGATGGACGAGCTGCACTACACACAGGAAGAGGTAGCCGAACGGATGGGCAAAGAGCGAAGCACTGTAGCCAATTATGTGCGGCTGCTGCGCCTGCCGCCCGATATACAGGTGGCGGTACGCAATAGCATCATTAGCATGGGCCACGCCAGGGCACTGGTAAATGTGGATGAAGTAGACAAGCAATTGTTCATTTTTAAAGAAGTATCGGGCAAAGGACTGAGCGTACGCCAAACCGAGGAGTTGGTGCGTAGCCTGTACAAGCAGGGTAAAGCCGGTGTTAAACCTGCGGCAAAACCAAGCTTGCCGCCTGCCTTCCGTAAACTGGAGGATAACTTAGCCTCGCATTTTGCCACCAAAGTGACCCTGAAACATGCGAAAGCAGGCAATGGCAGTATTACCATCGAATATTACAGTTTGCAGGAACTCAATAAAATTCTCGATCTCGTTGGGGTCAAGGTTCAATAAGGCGTTTGTGGCCTTGCTATTGGTAATGCTGCCAGCGCTGCATGCTACAGCCCAACCGCCGGCGGCCGATAGCGGTAGCCGACCAACCGCCACACTGAAGCCATTGCCAGTGGCCGACACCCTGCGCCTGCCCGATACTACCCGCCGGCGAAATGATCCACGGGTAGCCACCCGAAGGTCTGCCATGGTGCCCGGTTGGGGTCAAATTACCAACAAGCAAGCCTGGAAGCTTCCGTTTGTATACGCAGCGGTTGGCATTCCTGCCTACCTGTTTTTCGATAACATCAAAACCTATCGCGACCTGCGGGATGCCTACATCCTGCGGCTCGATAACGACACCTCGAACGACGACCAGATACCCAACTACCTGCGGAGACTATCGACCGCCGATTTGAAACTGAACCGCGATGCATTCAGGAGAAATGTAGACTACAGCGTACTGGCTTTCATTATTGGATGGGGCTTGCAGGTGGTAGATGCTGCGGTGTTTGCCCATTTAAAGGATTTTGATGTAGGCGATAACCTGAGTATGCGTTTGAAACCACAACTCAATCCCAATCTGCGCTCCGGCGGCATGTCGGTTGTATTTACATTCAAGCACAAATCAAAACTTTCGGCTGGTGCCGGCAAATAAGACAGTTGTATGAAAGTGGCCATTATAGGATATGGTAAAATGGGCAAAGCCATTGAGCAAATTTTGCTGCAACGCGGACATGTGGTAGTGCTGATAATAGACCAACACAATGCAACCGACCTGCAAAGCGAAGCGCTGAAACTGGCCGATGTGGCCATTGAATTCACCACCCCCCATACCGCCATTCAAAACATGCAGGCATGCTTTGCTGCCGGCGTGCCGGTAGTGGTAGGCACTACAGGATGGCTGCAGCACCGTACCGATATGGAAGCAGCTTGCATGGCAGCAGGCAGCGCATTGCTACACACTACTAACTTTAGTTTGGGGGTAAACATTTTTTTTGAAATAAACAGGCAACTGGCCCGCCTGATGGCACAGCATACCGAATACAGCGTGAAAGTGACAGAAACGCATCACACCGCCAAACTAGATGCTCCCAGTGGTACAGCCATTAGCATAGCCGAGCAAATATTGCAAGAACAGCCCACGCTAAGCGGGTGGGTAAATAGCGCCACTGCCGACAAAGGCCAATTGCCCATAGAAAGCTTGCGCATAGATCCGGCGCCCGGTACACATACGGTTACCTACCGTTCCAGTATCGATGATATTGAGATAACCCACACAGCGCACAGTCGACAAGGCTTTGCATTGGGCGCCGTGTTGGCCGCTGAATTTTTGGCCGGCAAACAGGGCATCTTCAGCATGCGGCAGGTTTTGGGCTTGTAACGCTTCACCTGGTCCGACACTTTTTTTTGACAACAGAAAATTAATGGCACCCAGCAAAGTAGCTGCAGCAAGTGCTCAAACTTTGCAGCATGCAACGCCGTGATTTTCTTCAGGCCGCCTTTCCGCTTACTGCTTTATCTGCCTTGTGCGCCGCTTGCCAAAAAGATGCAGCTACAGACCCGAACAACAATGGAGCGAATACCGGCCCCGTTGTAAATAACGACTTTGAAGACTTTGACGTTCGCACTCAATTATTACAACCCGGAGAATTTATCAGTAGACGCGGTGTGCTCATTATCCGAATAGCCGCCAACAATGATCTGTCGGCCTTTCAGGCATTTAGCAATGTATGCCCGCATGCAGGTGGCCAACTCCAGTTTGAAGCTGCCAGCAATCAGGTGTGGTGCCCTGTACACGGCAGTCGCTTTACCGCCGCAGGCCAGTTGCTACTAGGTCCGGCAGCCACCGGCCTCACCACCCTCCGCACCGAATGGCGGTTTCCATTTATTCGTGTGTGGCTCCGCTAACGATGTGTCGGAAGCGGACTTGTCAGGCTTTCCATAAATCTCACAAGTTGCAGCTGTTCTTTGGCTGTGAGCAACAAGGGCTCAGGCGGCAAAGTCTGATTTGGATAATCTAACCCAAGACCCGCTCCCCCACCTTTGTTATAAAAGTCCACCACCTGCTCCAGCGTACGATACACGCCATTGTGCATATAGGGAAATGTACCAGCTACATTGCGTACCGTGGGCGTTTTGAAAGAATGACGCCAGGCTTCTACAGGATGCACTACAAAGCGTCCCTCATCAGCATCACGGCTATCATTTGCCGCACTTGCCGGCACCCCTATTACCTCGCTTTCCATTTTATCGAACTGTGGTGGTACCAGGCCGGCAAAGCTGGGCGGAAAATGACAGGTAGCACATTTGGCTTTGCCCATAAACAGGTTGAATCCTGCTATGGCATCGGTGTCGATGGCCGTATCAGCACCCAGCATGTAGCGATCAAATGGGCTATCAAAATTGACCAACGTACGCTGGTAGGCAGCCAGCGCCGCAGTTATTTGCGCAGCGCTGATATTGCTGCCTGCCGTAGGGCCAAATGCGGCTTGAAATAACCGTCGCCACAATGTATCAGCAGACAGGCGGCTAGCGATGGCATCCAATGATCCGTGCATTTCATTGGCATTTTCAATCACCGCTTTTGCCTGCGCTTCCAGGTTCAGTACCCGCATATCCCAGAAATAGTTTGTTTGGAGAGCTGCGTTTAACAAACCGGGAGTATTGCGCTGTAGCTGATTGCCATGAATGTTTTTGCTCAGCGCCTGCTGGTCCGAAAAAAACTTATCGGGCTGGTGGCAAGTGGCGCAACTCAGCTGGCCATTGGCACTCAGGCGGCGTTCGTTGAACAAGCGCTGCCCTAAGTGCTGCAAGCGGGCCCCTTGGCCAGCAGTATCGGGGCTGAAATAGGCCAGATTGAAGAAACCGTTGCCAAACAAATGAACAGCGTCGGGCAATACCGCTGGCGCCCGCTTATAGGCCACCATCGGTACACGATACCGGGCCAGTGCAGCAAACGCCGGCTGCCAATAGCTGCGCAAAAAAATTGCCCTGTCAAATGATTCAAACGTACGGGCCTGTTGCAAATTGGCAATGGCGCCGCCCAGGGGTTGCAGTATACTATCGGGCACCTGTATCACTAGCAAACCCTGTTGCACTGCTTGCAGTGCGGCAGCAGCTTCGGGCAATGAAGACAGACTAAGTGGCGAATCAAAACCGGTAATACCCATGCATGCTACTCTCAGCAACTCGTAATAGGCCGCGTCTATCCACTGGGCGGTATCGGGCCGGGTCGCTTGCCATATCTGTTCGGCCCGGTAGAGCGTTGCATGCAGGTTACGCACTGCTCTGCCCAGCTCCGCTTCATTTGTAGTATCGTAATGAGGATACAGAAACGTTTCCACCACTTGCAATCCGGAAGGCTCTAATTCCTTGTGCTCCTCCATTTCTATTTCGGGAATAGCAGCGCCGTTCAGCGCCTTTGCAGTTCCCGGCATAAAGTATTCCAACGCCCACTCGGCTCGCTTGAATTGGCGCCTCCATTGGCCAAACATCAGGCGCAGCTGTGCACTATCGTGCTCACGAATAACAGGGAAGACAACCGCACTGTCAGTTGCTGTATACAAACTATCGATTTGGCTGCTGATCAGCAGGTGCAGATTTCTTTGCAGGCTCTGCTGGTGCGACCTGGTGCCACACCCAATCCAGCATAGTAATCCGACTCCCAAAATGATCCCCATCCATTGATAGCCGGGATGAAAAATGGTGTGTCTGAAACGATCCATCATCGTCAGTATTTAGTACAAATAAAAGCTGCCGAAAAAGGAATGACACCCGATGGACATACTGCCACCGGATGCCAAACCAACTATTACTCAAAAAGGGTTAGCGCTTAGCGGGGCAAACCACGTACAATTATCGTCTGGCCACCTTCGCGGTTGCTGATAAGACCGCTGCCATCTGGATTACGAAATTTATCATTGGTCCAGGTGTGCGGGTGAATATTGATCATAAATGTGTTTGGCAGATTTACGATATCGGAGATATCGAGCATGGCACCAAACTCCCAGGTCCCTAATCTGCGATCATTAGACGGGTTGTACTTGCTATTAAAAGCATTATCGTCGCGGCGATGCTCCATGGTAATAACCGCTTTGTAGTTATTACTGCGGCAATCGAACTGCCAGATATAGGCATCGTGTGTGTTATTTACGTAATAGCTATCGCTATCTTCCTGTACGTACACAAAATTTTCAGTAGCACATACGTTATCAGGATTTACCACATCTTTTCCGGGGTTCACGCTACCGTCCATCACCACTTCCAGCTTACCTTTCAGCGGGTTGGCAGCATCAAGCACCAGCTTGTACAGGCGGCCCCACATAGTAAAGCCGGGTACCGGATCAATGCGATTCGAACTCACACCGGTTGCCACGAAATATATTTCACGGTTGTTGCTGGCACTTCCTTTGCGATAGTCTACATCTTCTACCCTGGCAAAGCGGATAGCATTGGCAGCCGCGGTAGCTTCATTTATTTGCTTACCGGTCATGTTTTTGGCATTGGGAATTTCTACAAACTCCACATCATAAGCGTTGCCACGCACCATATTGGTTTCAACCGGGTCGCGGTTTACACGTGCCAATTGGTAAAATTTACCGCTCTCCAAATCGCCAACACTATTGCTGAGATACATGCTGATTTGACCGGCGCTTTGATGCGACGTTGAAGGACTCTGGTCTTCACCTACAATTACAATGGTTTTACCGGGAAAAGCCTGCTTGGGAAGCGGTACTGCATTTTCCATACTGGCTTTGCCTAAAGCTGGCAGTACGCGGTCTTTCACTTTTCTGTCGTTTACCGATGCATTGGCTGTGATGCCGTGCACCATGCTTTCTTCGCCACTTTCGCCAGCGGTCAAAAACAAAGGACCAAAGCCGTGCTCGGCTGGTGTGGCCATGGTAGCAGAACAGAGGCGCCAGCGGCCACCCTCGGCATCCACAATGTACTCGCCCTTGGTAGGCTTCAGGTCTTCATCGAGGTACACGCGGCTAACAGACTGAGTAATCTCATGATTATTCAGCATGATGTAGCCCTTGCCTTCAGGATTGCGAAAAAAAGCAGCACCGTCGGGCTGTGCACCATATACAAACGAAGGGCTTTCAGTCAATACATCTTCGCTGCTGATCAGCGGATACATCAGCAGATTGCCCCCTTCGGGCAATGCTCTGATCATTGATGGCGTAGCAGAGTTTGCATTGAGTACGGGTATCACCGGCCATTTCCCACTGTTTTCGTTTTTTTTGCATGCCAGCAGTGATAGTGCCAGTGCAGCGGCACCAACACGGGTGTAAAGTTTTTTAGTGTACATAGCAGTTAGAATGTTTACTGCGAATGTGACAGACCATTGTTGCCAAAACTTTACGCCAGCATGAACGATTTGTGAACGAATCAGATTGTTGAACCACTTCAATCAGATAATTGCTTCTTTATACCACAGCCTATATTAAGTTTTCCTGAAAAAGGCAGAGTACGAAGAGTTGCCCTTTTATTTGCACACAGCAATTTTACCTTTCATCGTTCGTATGCAAGCCCTATTGAACAAGCGTGGTGAAACCATTGGTTGGTTCGTAAACAAAGCCGTTATTTCTGTGCAGCCGCCCCATACCGTAGTGGGCGTAGTACTCGGCGATGTGTTGTACACCGCCGGTCCGGCACCAGTCGGAAAATTCATCGATAACTTTTTGTATGACACGGCCGGCAAACGACTGGCTAAACTGTTAGACATGACAGCAGATGCCACTGTTTCAATATCGCTGTCCAAAGAAGAGATTGACGACGCAAAGTGGAAGATATTGCCTCATATTCATGAGTTTACTCTGAATTGGATAGCCACCACCCACGAATGGGCCGCCACCCACTGGCAGTTGGAACCGGTCCAAACCCTTACCGCCATTTAGTGTAACACATCAGGGGTATTTGCCGGAGATGTATGTAGCTCGGTATACTGGGGTCGGTGTACAGAAATAGCTAAAGCTACCCTATTCTGAAACAGTTGGGCGCACAAGCAGCCTTGCTCATTAAATAACCAGACCTTGAATAAAGGCCAGGTGAAGGAAAAGTCCATGCTGTTGCAGGTTTGAGTGTGAAGTAATATGCTTCCTTTACGATCAATTAAGTACCTCCGATATTGACTTCACGCCTGGCCTGAAGTAGAGTGTGTACAACCTGTACCACCCTGACAGCTTTTCAAAAATACATCCATCGTTGCCTTTTGATGGAGCAACACACTCCTTTAAAATTGGGTAACGCCCTGCCTTGGCCAAATAAAAATTGGCAATTTTCATTACTTTAATGGGCAAACTAACAACCACATGAAACTACTGTACCCCGGGTTGCTAACTGCAGTCCTATTGCTGGTGGCTTGTCAGCCCTCAGAGCAATCAAAACAATCATCGCAATCAAATAATAGTTCAGCTACGGTCTATGTTGGTGGCGACATCATCACTATGGAAGGCGATAGCGCCCGGTATGCGGAGGCATTGGTAGTTAAAGATGGTAACATCTTGTTTGTCGGCAATAAAGAGGAAGCCTTGACCGCTGCCGGCTCTGGTCATCGGATGATTGACCTGCAGGGCAAAACCATGTTGCCCGGCTTTTTTGATGGCCACGCTCACTTTTTTGGTTTTGGCGCACAGGCCGTAACTGCCAATTTGCTGGCTAGCCCCGATGGCACCTGCAACGATATACCCAGTTTGCAACAATCGCTTAGAGATTG
Source organism: Chitinophagaceae bacterium (assembly GCA_025455665.1). Taxonomy (GTDB): domain Bacteria; phylum Bacteroidota; class Bacteroidia; order Chitinophagales; family Chitinophagaceae; genus Phnomibacter. The sequence goes on from JALOMC010000011.1 coordinate 11,824, forward strand.
GACAGCCAAAGCCGACCTGAGCAAAACAAATGGCTGGATTACAGGCATGGGATTTGACGATGCTGTACTAAAAGAGAACCGGTTTCCGACCCGCCACGAACTGGATGAGGTGGCCCGCGATACACCAGTTGTTATCATTCACATATCTGCCCATTTCTGTGTAATGAATACCAAAGGCCTTGAAAAGGTTGGTATAACCGCCGCCAGCGCCAATCCCGAAGGTGGCGTTATTCGCCGCGAGGCCGACGGCCAATCTCCTAACGGTGTATTGGAAGAGTTGGCTGCCATACCAGTTATGACAAAAGCCATCAGCCCCTCCACCGAAGCAAACGCAGCCTACTTTTTAGAAAAGGGACAAGAGCTGGCTGCCAGTTTTGGTCATACCTCCGTACAAGAAGGCAGAGCTATGCTATCACAACACAATGCCATGGCAAGCTTTGCTGAAGCGGGTAAGTTGAAACTGGATGTAGCCTCCTATATAGACTATACCGCCCCTAGCCTGCTCCGCACCAAGTGGTATAGCAAAACGTACCAACATCACTATCGAATTGCCGGTGTCAAGCTCACCCTCGACGGATCACCTCAGGGCCGTACTGCATGGCGCCATACACCTTTTCTACTGCCGCCTGATGGGCAAAGCAAAGCTTACAAGGGCTACCCTGCCATTGCCAGCGATGAAAGTGTGAAAGCGATAATAGGACAGGCTTACGGCAACAACTGGCAGATACTTATTCACGCCAATGGCGATGCCGCTATCGATCAAATGCTTTCGGGCATTAAATACGCAACTGAAAAATACGGCGGCACCGACCGGCGAAGTGTATTGATCCATGGCCAGTTTATCAGAGAAGATCAATTGGACAGTTTGAAAAAGTATGATGTAATAGCTTCGCTATTTCCTATGCACACATTTTATTGGGGCGATTGGTATAAAAAAATCATTGGGCCCGATAAAGCACAGCAAATCAGTCCCATAAATACTGCGTTGAAAAAAGGGGTGCATGTAACCAGCCATACCGATGCACCGGTAGCTTTTCCAAACATGATGATGATACTATGGACCACTGTGAATAGGGTGAGTCGGGCAGGTACAATAATGGGGCCCAATGAACGACTAACCCCTTATCAGGCGCTACAATGCATTACCAGTTGGAGCGCATGGCAGCATGGCGAAGAATTGCTTAAAGGCTCATTGACTGCTGGAAAACTAGCTGATTTGGTGATACTGGATCAAAATCCGCTAAAGATTGATCCAATGAAACTTAAGGACATTAAAGTGATGGAGACGATCAAAGAAGGAATCACCGTTTTTAAAAAGGAATAACACCCTTCAGGCAGCACTGATGGCACATGACCTAAGGCTTTCTGTCTCCTTCGCACTGGCTTTAAAAAAATAAAAGCGGCCGTCACTTTAGTCGGCCGCTTTTTTGAATCCCTTTTGGTCGGGCGTTTACTGCATCGTCATTCCCAGGTTGTACATGGTGAACGACCAGACATCGGCAGCTTCCTCTATTTGCTTACTGGTGGGCTTACCAGCACCATGCCCTGCTTTGCTTTCTATGCGTATCAGCACCGGGTTGGTACCTTTGTGTGCCTCTTGTAGCCTGGCCGCAAACTTGAAGCTGTGTGCAGGCACCACCCTATCGTCGTGGTCGGCTGTGGTGATAAGTGTAGCAGGATAGCTGGTGCCATCTTTCAGGTTGTGCAGCGGCGAATATTTATACAAGTAGGCAAACTGATCGGCATTATCAGCGCTGCCGTACTCTACAGCCCATGCCCAGCCAATGGTAAACTTGTGATAGCGTAGCATATCCAGCACGCCTACCGCTGGCAATGCTACCTTGAATAAATCGGGGCGCTGCGCCATGCAGGCACCTACCAGCAGGCCACCGTTGCTGCCACCACGGATTGCTATTTTGCCCGGGCTGGTATACCCTTCCTTTACCAAAAATTCAGCTGCACCAATGAAATCATCAAAAACATTTTGTTTTTTATCCAGCATGCCCCCTTTATGCCATGCTTCGCCATACTCGCTGCCACCACGCAGGTTTACGGTCACATAAATGCCGCCCTGCTCCATAAAGAATAGGTTGCTTACGCTAAAGCCAGGCGTCATCGGGATATTGAAGCCGCCATAACCGTACAACAACACCGGATTTTTGCCATTCAGTTGCAGGCCTTTTTTGTAGCTCAAAAACATGGGCACTTTGGTACCGTCTTTGCTGGCAAAAAACACTTGCTTCGTTTCATAGTCATCCTGGTTGAATTTTACTTCTGTCTTCCTAAAGACGGTGCTTTCGCCCGACCTGATATCATAGCGATAGATAGTGGAAGGGCTGGTAAATGAGGTGAAGGAGTAAAAGAATTCGTTATCCGCCTTTTCGCCGCCGAAACCACCTGCGGTGCCAATACCGGGCAGCTTTATCTCACGTACCAAACTGCCATCGTAGTTGTGTTGGTACACTTTGGTGCTGGCATCTTTCAGGTACGAGGCGAAAAGTTGTCCCCCTGCAGTTCCTACCCCATCCAGCACTTCCGGCTTTTCGGCAATAATGGTTTTCCATTTTTCCGGCTGCGGATTTTTAGGATCGATCAACACCACTTTATAATTGGGTGCCTGGTGATTGGTCTTTACCAGCAGCATATCGCCCACATTGTCTATTACCGATGGCTCGGTATCAAATCCTTTTATCAACAGTTTAAACGCCTTTTGCGAGGGGTCCTTCAAATCTTTGTACAAAATTTCGCCGCCACTGGTGCCCTCGCTTATCCCGATAAACAGGAAGCGATCATCTTCGGTCAGTTCTGCGCCGCAGTTGCGCAGGGGGTGTTCTTTGTCTTCGTACACCAGCACATCCTGGCTTTGCGGTGTACCCACTTTGTGGTACCACACCTGGTGGTACTCATTCTTTCCTTTCAGCAGGTCCTGGCTCTTCGGCTCAGGGTAGCGGCTATAATAAAATCCCTCGTCGCCTTTCCATGCCATACCGCTAAACTTGATCCATTTCAAGTGATCGTTCAGCTTTTTTCCTGTAGCCGCATCCATAATGTAGCCTTCCTGCCAGTCGCTACCGCTTTGAGCCACCAGGTAGCTCACGTATTTATATTTTTTTGAAAAGGCCAGGCCACCCAGCGCCGCAGTACCGTCGGCCGATAGTTTATTGGGGTCGAAAAACACTTCGGGCTGACCGTCCAACCCCTTTTGCCGATAAATGATTGATTGGTTTTGCAATCCGTCATTCTTCGAGAAATAGTAATACGCTCCCCTTTTGTACGGCGAGCCATACTTCGGATAGTTCCAAAGTTCCTCCAGCCGCTTTTGTACCCTGCTGCGAAACGGAATAGCAGCCAGGTAGGCATTGGTTACTTTGTTTTGTGCCTCTACCCAGGCTTTGGTTTCCGCACTGTTATCGTCTTCCAGCCAGCGGAAAGGGTCGGCCACGGTGGTGCCGTGGTAGTTGTCGGTTTGCGCCTGCTTGCGGGTAGCCGGATACTGCAGCTGCGCCTGCGCCGCCAGCGATGCGGTCAACATGGTACTCATCATCAGTTTTTTCATACAGTTGGAATTTGATGCTATTAGCCTGCTGCTGCCACAAAACCACCCCCAACCGGGGCTGTGCCATGGGCAGGCCTATAGTGGGTAGCGAAAATATGTTCACAATTACAGTCGCAGATGGAATAATTTGACCCATACCGGCCCGCACCCTCCAAATCATTTAACCGATGCAATGCCCTATTTTTGTGAGCCTTTGTGTAGAACTGACACAAAGACTGAACAACAGATCTCTGATAACTGATTGATAAATAACATGGAAAATAAAGTAACCCGTATCGGGGTACTTACCTCGGGCGGCGATAGCCCAGGCATGAACGCCGCTATACGGGCGGTGGTGCGCACCGGCCTGTACCATGGCCTCGATGTATTTGGTATTTACAGAGGATACAGCGGCATGGTAGAGGATGAAATTCAACCGATGGATAGCCGCAGCGTGGCCAACATTATCCAGCGTGGTGGCACCATTCTTAAAACAGCCCGCAGCAAAGAATTTACGACGCCGGAAGGCCGTAAAATAGCTTACGAAAACCTGCGCAAGCGAGGTATCAACGGCCTGGTAATCATTGGTGGCGATGGCAGCTTTCGGGGCGCCCAAATTTTCAGCAACGAGTTCGACATCCCCTGTATCGGTATTCCCGGCACTATTGATAAAGACATGGCCGGCACTGACTTTACCATTGGTTTCGATACAGCAGTAAACACAGCGGTACGGGCCATCGACAAAATACGTGACACCGCCGACGCCCACGACCGCCTTTTTGTAGTGGAGGTAATGGGCCGCGATGCAGGCTACATAGCGCTGCACAGTGGTATTGCCACCGGCGCCGAAAACATTTTGATACCAGAAACAAAAACAGATTTCAAGGAAATACTGGCCGGCCTTTCGGAAAAAGAGAAGCGCCGCAAGCTGGTAAACCTGATAGTGGTAGCCGAGGGCGACGAAATAGGTGGTGGCAACGAAGTGGGACGCCTGATCAAAGAAAAAATGCCGCATGCCGATGTCAGGGTGTGCATTTTGGGCCATATTCAGCGCGGTGGCTCGCCCACCTGTCTCGATAGGCTGATAGCCAGCCGCATGGGGTACCACGCCGTGGAATGCCTCATGAATGGCAAGTACAATGTAATGGTGGGCATCGTCAACAACCGAATGCATTATCTTCCGCTCGACAGCGCCGTCAAAGCCAAAGAGAAATTCAACAAGGATTGGCTGCGCATTGTAAAAATACTGGCCAGCTGAGTAGCAGTTGCCGACACCTTATTCTTCAGAATTCATTTCAAATACAACGCAGCGTAATGAGCAGACACAGCGAAAAGTACATGTATGCCGGCCAAGACAAACAAGCAGGCATTGAGCACAATCACAAGCGTACCAAAATTGTAGCCACCATAGGGCCCGCCTCCAGCGATTACGACACCATTTTGCGCCTGGCCAGGGCGGGTGTCAATGTTTTCCGCCTCAATTTTTCGCATGGTTCGCACGAAGACAAGCTGGAAATTATCAACCACATTCGCCGCATCAATGAAGAGCAACCCTTCAACGTGGCCATTTTGGCCGACCTACAGGGCCCCAAGCTGCGGGTAGGCGAAATTGAAAACAATGCACTACCGGTGGTGCCCGGCCAAACACTCACTTTTACCAACGAAAAGTGTGTGGGCACGGCTGAGAAAATTTACGTAAGCTATCCTAATCTGGCCGGCGACGTGAAGATTGGCAACAAAATTTTGATTGATGATGGCAAGCTGGAGGTGATTGTAAAAGGGGTTGAGCGAAATGGCGATGTAAAAGTAGAAGTGACCATTGGCGGGGTACTATCCAGCAAAAAAGGCATCAACCTGCCCGATACCAAGATATCGCTACCAGCACTGACCGATAAGGACCTCGCCGATCTGGAATTCATCATCGATCAGAAATGCGACTGGGTAGCCCTGTCGTTTGTACGCAGTGTAAAAGATATTGTGATTTTGCGCAGCAAGCTGGACGAACGCAAAAGCAAAACCAAGATCATTGCCAAAATTGAAAAGCCGGAAGCCATTACCAATATCCGCGACATCATTTTGGAAAGCGATGGCATCATGGTAGCCCGTGGCGACCTCGGTGTAGAAATGCCGGTGGAGAAAGTGCCCATGATCCAGAAAGACCTCATTCGCAAGTGCATGCACCGTGCCAAGCCGGTGATAGTAGCTACGCAAATGATGGAAAGCATGATAGACCGCGTAAAGCCCAACCGTAGCGAAATAACTGATGTGGCCAACGCAGTACTGGAAGGCGCCGATGCAGTGATGCTGAGTGGCGAAACTGCTACCGGCCAACACCCCGTGTTGGTGGTAGAAACCATGACCAAGATTATCCGAGAAATAGAAGCGACTGCTTACAACTATGACCGGGAGGAACTGCTGAAACCGCAGCCCCACTCCCCCTCGTTTTTGAGCGATGCCATTTGCTACAATGCGTGCAAAATAGCGTTGGACGTAAATGCAGATGCCCTGATTGGGATGACCCAAAGTGGATATACGGCATTTATGCTTAGCAGCTACCGCCCAAAAGCTCCGCTCTACATCTTTACCAAAGAAAAAAGCCTCGTTCCGCAGCTGAGCCTCAGCTGGGGTGTTCGGGCCTTTTACTACTCCGAAGAAGACAGCCTCGACGATATCATCTTTGATCAGATAGATATCTTAAAGCAACGTGGCTTTGTAAAAACCGGCGATGTGGTGATCAATACAGGTAGCACACCTGTAGAGCTGCACTTGCCTACCAACGTTATAAAAATCACCAGAGTTAATTAAACATGTACAATTCAAACAGAGGCAACCAAGGCCGCGGTGGCAACAACTTTAACCGTGGTGGCCGGCCCGACCGGCGTGGTGGCAATGGGGGCGGCGGCTATGGCCGTGGCCGTTATCAACAAGATCAGCGCCCCCGACGCAATGCGCTGCCTGAGGGCTTTTCGCTTTATTACATGGCTGTAATGTGCCCGGGCGAAATAAACGACCGCGTAACCGACATGAAAAACTGGATGAAAGACCAGTATGGCTGCGTGGCCGCTTCCAAATCGCCGGCTCACCTTACCATTGTTCCACCTTTCAGGGCCGAAGACGAAATGGAAGCGACACTGCTCGATTTTGTCAGCACCTTCAACATTGGTGTGCTGCCTTTCGAGATCAGGCTGAACGGATACGGCAATTTTGACAGCCGGGTGCTGTTTGTAAACGTAGACGACAGCCAGGCGCTGATGCAACTGGAGCAAGATGCCATGGCCGATTTTCAGCAGCATTTCCCCTCCATCATTTTCGGCATGAAGCCGCCTTTTCACCCGCACGTTACCATTGCCACCCGCGATATACCCGAGGGTAAACTGAGTGAAGCCAAAGCACATTTCGAGGCAACTCAGCCTTTTGATGATGTGTTTTCGGTAAAGGAGCTGCGCCTGGTAAAACTGGTGAACGGTACCTGGGAGGTGCTCTAAACGCCTCAGATTTCCTATCAGCTGAACTTGTTCACAATCAAACAGCCGTCTTACTAAGGCGGCTGTTTTTTATTGGCCAAATACAGATATTGAACCACCAAAAAAAATTGACCAGGCATGAAGCAAATAATACTGCTGGCTTTTTGTATAGCGGCCTTGTGGCCAATGAGTGGGCTAGCGCAATTGGTACCGGCCGATTCGGCCTACATAGCCACCCACTACGAAAAATGGGAGCGAATGGTACCCATGCGAGATGGCGTGAAGCTTTTTACCAGCATATACTTGCCCAAAAGCCGTACCGAGGCACATCCTATTTTGATGACGCGTACACCGTATAGCTGTGCGCCCTACGGAAGTGAGTTCAGAAAAATCTGGAATACCAATCATGGCCTGTATGCCATGAAGGACTACATCATTGTGTTTCAGGATGTGCGGGGCCGCTATATGAGCGAAGGCGAGTTTGTGGACGTACGCCCCTATCGGCCGGCCAAAACAGCGGGCCAAACTGATGAAGCCACTGATACCTATGATACCATCGACTGGCTGCTGGCTAACCTGCCCGGTCACAATGGTCATGTAGGGGTGTTTGGCATTTCGTATCCTGGCTTTTATAGCACCATGGCTGCGCTAAGCGGGCACCCGGCGCTCAAGGCTGTATCGCCGCAAGCACCCGTCACCGATTGGTTCATGGGCGACGATTTTCATCACAATGGTGCTTTCATGCTCATGGATGCCTTTGAGTTTTATAAGGGCTTTGGTGTGCCCCGCCCGCAGCCCACCACCCGCTACAACGCTGGCTACCAGCGTACAGAAAAGGACGCTTACAAATTTTACCTGCAGCAGGGCCCGTTGAAAAACTTTGGAACCCGCCTGTTGGGCGATAGCATTGCTTTTTGGAACGACCTGATGAACCACCCCGTATACGACGATTGGTGGCAGCAACGCAATGCCCGTAACCATGTGGCCGGATTAAAACCAGCCATGCTGGTGGTAGGCGGTACCTTTGATGCCGAAGACTGCTTTGGCGCCTGGAACCTGTACAAAGCCATCGAGGAAAAGAATGACGCCACCCATTTCAACAAAGTGGTGATGGGCCCCTGGTTTCATGGGGCTTGGGGCGGCCGCAGCAATGGAGAGCAGCTGGGCGATGCCCGCTTTGGCAGCCCCACCAGTTACTGGTACCAGCAGCATGTCGAATATCCCTTCTTCGAACATTTTTTGCGGCAGCAGCCGGCCAAATCCATCAGTGAGGCTACGGTGTTCTTTACCGGCGAAAACAACTGGAAGCAGTTTGATCAATGGCCCGCAGCCGGCGCCATTGAAAAGCAACTATACTTTCAGCCGGGCGGCAAGCTCAGCTTTCGTCGGCCGGCCCCTCTGAAACCCAACCAGAAGCCTGATGGCAGCCGTTCATTTACCAGCTATGTGAGCAACCCTGCCAAGCCGGTGCCGCACGAAGGGCCCGATACCATTGTGAGCCGTACCCGCGAATACATGACCGGCGACCAGCGCTTTGCCGGCAAGCGCCGTGATGTGCTCAGCTTTCGCACCGACGTATTGAGCAGCCCGCTGACATTGGCCGGCCCGGTGTACGCCGACCTGATGATCAGCACTACCAGCACCGATGTAGACCTGGTAGTCAAAATCATTGATGAATTTCCGGCGCGGGTTAGTAGCAGTGCCAAAGGTGCAGATACGGTATACCAGGGCCTGCCCATGATGAACGGGTACCAGATGCTGGTAAGGGGCGAGGTCATGAGGGGTAAGTTCAGAAACAGCTTTGAAACCCCAGAACCATTTGTACCCAACAAAATGACCCGGGTACGTTTTTACCTCCCCGATGTGGCGCATACGTTTTTGCCCGGCCACCGGTTGCTGGTACAAGTGCAGAGCAGTTGGTTTCCGTTGGTCGATAGAAACCCGCAAACGTTTACTGACATTTACAAGGCTTCCGAAGCAGACTTTGTGCCGGCTACAATCCGACTTTTTCATACCGACGGTGTAGCCAGCAAACTGCAGCTGACTGTACTGGAATAGTCCACAAATAAACAGCCCCCGGGTAACCCGGGGGCTGAGTACAAAGTTGATTTCAAGTATGTCTTTGCGAAGCGATTGCTGCTTACCCTTTTGCGGCGGCGGCCTCCTCCATTTCGGCTACCTCTTCGGCAGTACCACCACACTTCCACAGCATGGCACTCCATACATGGTCAAGGGCTACCTCTTCCACGCCTTCGTACCCGCTGCAGGTAAGGCAACTCCAGCTGCCCTCGCGGTTCAGATCACTCACAATTTTAGACGTGCTCTTGGGGTAAGCTACCCATAATTTGGCACCGTCTTTCAATGCCGGCATCACTTCCTTCAGAATGTTGCGCAGTTGATTTTCATTCACCGCAAATACCAAGGTCCACTCAATGCCTCTCGACTTGAGCAACGGAGTCACATTTTTGGCGTACGAAAGTTTTACAAACTGCTTTTCGATAGAAGAAGGAAGACCCTGAATCAACAGGTTTTTCTCGTCGGTCAATTGAAGCTTCTCTACAATGCTAGGTTGCGACATTATCAAAAAACTGTTAGGAATTAAGGTTAAAAAGCAATACGAGGGAGCGAAAGTACGAATAAAAGCCAAGAAAGGCAGCCTATTTACCAGATGGTTTTGAACAAATCAGGCATTTAGCCCTGCGTTTATCAAAAAGAGTCAATCAGCGGCGCCGGTTGGCTTCATAAAGGGCTACAGCCTCCGGCATCAACTTTTCTAGTTTGGCTATCCGCGTAGCTTCGGCCGGGTGGGTACTGGCAAATTCTGGCGGCTTGCTGCCCCCACCCAGTGCGCCCATGCGCTTCCAAAGCCCAATGGCTTCACGGGGATCGTAACCGGCCAGCGCCGCATACTTCAGGCCAAGGGCGTCGGCTTCCAGTTCTTGCCGCCGGCTGAAGGGCAGAATAACACCTAACTGCGAGGCAGCGCCAAAGCTAGTGCCGAGGCACCTAGCTGCTGGTGGATCCGATCTTTACCATGCTCGGCCAGGGCGTGGGCCACTTCATGGCCCATTACGACCGCTAGTGCCGCATCGTTTTGCGTGACAGGTAGCAGGCCGGTATACACCGCTATTTTGCCGCCAGGCATACACCAGGCGTTCACCTCTTTGCTATCT
>JALOMC010000179.1 GCA_025455665.1 Chitinophagaceae bacterium
GTAATACCGATTGTTGGGCAGCTCGGCCGGCGTAAACCAGCTCATGTTTTCTACCAGACCAATGATAGGCACCTTTACTTGTGCCTGCCCAAACATGGCGATGCCCTTTTTTGCATCGGCCAGGGCTACGGCCTGCGGCGTTGTCACTACTATCACGCCGGTTACCGGTACGGTTTGCACCATGGTCAGGTGAATATCACCTGTGCCGGGTGGCATATCTACCACCAGGTAGTCCAGTTCACCCCATTCCACATCGGTAATAAACTGTCGGATGGCACTGCTGGCCATGGGGCCACGCCACACTACCGCATTTTTGTCGTCTACCAGCAGCCCAATGCTCATGAGCTTGATGCCGTGCTTTTCCAGCGGCACTATCACACCCTTGCCATTGCCGGCGTCCTTCATCAGCGGACGTTCGCCCCGTACGCCAAACATAATGGGCACCGAGGGTCCGTAAATATCAGCATCCATTAAGCCCACTTTGGCACCACCGGCAGCCAGGGCCAGGGCCAAATTGGCCGACACCGTACTTTTTCCTACCCCCCCTTTGCCACTCACCACGGCTATAATGTTCTTTACGCCAGGCAGCGCTGTACCCGCATCCAGCCGGGCGCTGCTGGTATTGGCAGTAAAATTGATGCTGACCTCAGCGTCTTTGTTCACCAACAGTTTGATGGCGTTCGTACTGGCATTGCCCATCATATCTTTCATGGGGCAGGCTGGTGTTGTCAATACGATGGTGAAAGACACTTTGTTGCCATCAATCGCAATATCCTTTACCATGTTCAGCGTCACCAGATCTTTGCCCAAGTCGGGCTCCTGCACATTGCTAAGGGCCTTCAATATATCCTGCTCGGTCATTCTGCAAGTTTTTGTTAAAGGGAAAAATAAGGCGGCAAAGTTAAACCGGCGGCATCGTACTTTGTTTCAACGGCTTGTTACCAATTCAGGTATTTTAGCCACCCGTTTTGTGCGGGCTCAAGTACAACATGATGCGAGGCTGGAAAACTATATCGCTCCTTTTGATAGCTGGCTTTTGGGGCCAACAGGCACATGCGCAGCAGGCGCAACAACAAGACAGCGTGGTACAGGTATACGGCATAGTTATGACCGCTGATAGCCTTCGCGGCCTTGATGGAGTGAGTGTTTCCGTGAAGGGTAAAGGAAGGGGCACCATCACCAATTATCAGGGTGTCTTCAGTATTGCCGTACTCAAAGGCGACGTGATAGAGTTCAGTTTTGTTGGATTCAAATCAAAATCAGTGACCATACCGCGTAGCACACAGGCTACGGAGTATGAAGTGATCGAATTATTGAGCAGCGACACGAACTATCTGCCCGCCACTGTTATCAGAGCCCGGCCTACGCGTCCGCAGTTTGAACGCGACTTTGTAAAAGCAGAAGTACCGCTGGATGAATATGAAATGGCCCGCCAAAATACCGAGGCCGGCAAGCGGGCCATCTTGATGGGCAGCCTCCCGTCTGATGGAAAGGAAGCGATTAATTATACCCTTCGAAAGCAGGCCAACACCGCCTACTACTCAGGCCAATTACCCCCGCAAAATATCATGAATCCGCTGGCGTGGCGAGAGTTCATACGGGCATGGAAACGCGGTGACTTCAAACGCAAAAGGTAGACACGCTTTCAACTACTCTCGCAACTTGCAGGCTACTTACCTTTGCAGCCTGATTTGTGACTTTAAATAAACAACCACATGTTTAAAACGATTGCTGTGGTGGGCGCCGGTACAATGGGAAACGGTATCGCCCATGTGTTTGCCCAATATGGCTACCAGGTTACCCTTATCGACATCAGCCAAACTGCACTGGACAAGGCCCTGCAAACCATTGGTAAAAACCTGGACCGACAAGTGGCGAAAGCACTGCTGACCGAGGAGCAAAAGAGTGCCACACTGGCTAATCTGCGCACTGCTACCGAAATAGCTACAGGCGTGCTTCAGGCACAGCTGGTAATAGAAGCTGCAACAGAAAATACGGCACTGAAGCTGCAAATTTTCAAACAACTGGATGCTGCTGCCCCGCCCGACTGTATTCTGGCCACAAATACTTCGTCCATTTCCATCACCCAAATAGCAGCAGCCACCCAACGCCCGGGCAAGGTGATTGGCATGCACTTTATGAATCCAGTACCGGTGATGAAGTTGGTAGAAATCATCAATGGATATGCGACAGAAGCTGCCGTGACCGCTCAAATCACTGAGTTGAGCAAAGCACTGGGCAAAGTGCCGGCAGTGGTGAATGATTATCCCGGATTTGTCGCTAATCGCATTCTGATGCCGATGATTAATGAGGCGATCTACACTTTGTACGAAGGTGTAGCAGGTGTGCAAGAAATAGACACTGTAATGAAGCTGGGCATGGCCCATCCGATGGGACCATTACAATTGGCCGATTTTATTGGCCTTGATGTTTGCCTGAGTATTTTGCAAGTGCTGCACAACGGCTTTGGCCATCCGAAATATGCACCTTGCCCGCTACTGGTAAACATGGTAACTGCCGGAAAACTGGGCGCAAAAAGCGGTGAGGGCTTTTACAGTTATGCAGCTGGCAGACAGTTATGCAGCTGGCAGCAAAGACCTGACCATCAGTAGCCAATTCAGCAGGCGCTGATGGTTGATCTGTTTCAAAAAAGTAGTGCTATTGCAGTTTTTGTAGCATCACTGCCCCTTCGGCTTTTACTACTACATCATCCTGCCGCTTGGTGGGCAGCTTGGCTAATTGCTCCAGCAACCTGATTGATTTTTCGTACTGTTTGCCAAACTCGTATGCCCTGGCCAAATCAAAAAAGTTGCGGGCATAATAGGGCTCCATGGTTTTGCACTTTTCCATGCACTCAATAGCCGTTGTCAGCGATGCTTCGCCTACCCCGCCATAAATTATTTTAAGCGCAGCTTTTTTAATTCCGTTTAGCATCACCACTTCCAAATGCCACTTACCCAATACATGCCAGGCTTTGCCAAACCCGGGATCCAGCTTTATCGATTTGTCGATGTAAGACTTCACCTGCTTTACGTATTGTACTACTTCATCGTTGCGCTTTTCTACTTCGGTTAGCTTACCCAACACTACGGCCATCGTGTAGTTTGCTTCTGCGCTATTGCTATCCAGGCGCAAAGCCGCATCTGCAAAACGCTTTGCTTGCAGGTAGCCAACCAGCTTTTCTTCCTGGCTCGACTTTCTGCTGGCAAGGGCACAGGTTACTTCTGCACTTCGCATCACAGCTTTCAGGTTCGATGGCTGGATAGCCAATACCTGGCGGTATTTCTCCAGTGCATCTTCGTCCTTCAGCTTTAGCTCCAGCCGGCGCCCTTCTTCCAGCAGGCTCGCCGGATCCTGCGCCGCAGTGCCAGCGGCCCATAGCAGGCATGCCAGGCATGCCACAACAGATTGTTTCATAACAGTATAAAGAAACAGGGAGATCGAACGCTTTGTTGTTAACGCTGCCCGAAATCGGTTGTTACCATTCAAGGCCCACCTCTACATCGCCCAACCAACCCTGCACAGGCGGCCGGCGCTTTAGCACCCGCATATTACCACCGCTCAGCATCGGGAAGGTGGCCTTCAGATCGGCTACTACATTACTTACAATGGTTTCCAGCAAAGGGGTCGGTCGTTGCATATGCTGCTCCACCAGCCTGAAAAGCTGTTCGTAGTTTACTGTTTGATCGATGTGCCGCATCCGATCCGTCCCCGCCGGATATCGAACGGTCAGGTTGACTACAAATTCATTGCCCAGCACCTGCTCCTCGGCATACAGCCCATGGTAAGAGAAAAACTGCAAATCGGTCAGCCGGATAGTCATTGTCATAAAACAAAAATCCCGCAAGTGGCCCGAAGGACCAAGTGCGGGGATAAAATGACTGAGAAGCTGCCTGAATTTAATGTGCCAGAGCGCCAAGATAGCGTTCGGCATCAAGGGCTGCCATGCAGCCACTACCAGCAGCGGTTACCGCCTGCCGATATACCTTGTCTTGCACATCACCAGCGGCAAACACGCCTTCTACACTCGTTTTGCTGGTACCCGGCACTGTTTTGATGTATCCGGTTTCATCCATTTCCAACCAGCCTTTGAAGATATCGCTATTCGGCTGGTGGCCAATTGCTACAAAAAAGGCGCTGACAGGAATTTCGGTCAATATCCCGGTTTGATTGTTCTTGATCCGTACTCCGCTCACTTTGTTGTCGCCCAATATTTCATCCGTTTCGCTATTCCAGTACACATCAATATTTGGTGTCGACTTTACCCTCGCCTGCATCACCTTGCTGGCCCGCATCCCGTCTTCGCCCTTGCGTACTATCATGTGCACCTTGCTACAAATTTTTGAGAGGTAGAGTGCTTCTTCACAAGCAGTGTCGCCTGCGCCCACAATAGCCACTTCTTTTCCTCGGAAAAAGAATCCGTCGCACACTGCACAGGCACTCACACCGTGTCCATTCAGGCGCTGTTCGCTTTCGATACCCAGCCACTTGGCCGAAGCACCAGTAGATATAATGACAGCGTCGGCACTCAGCCAAAACTCCTCATCTACCTCTACTTTATAGGGGCTCGCAGAAAAATCAACTTTTGTCACAATGCCGTATCTGATATCGGTCCCCATCCGGGCAGCCTGCTTTTCGAAATGCACCATCATTTCGGGCCCCTGCACACCGTCGGCATAGCCTGGGTAGTTTTCCACTTCGGTAGTAATGGTGAGCTGCCCACCGGGCTGGATGCCCTGGTACAACACCGGGTTGAGACCGGCACGAGCTGCATATATGGCAGCTGTGTAACCTGCAGGGCCGCTACCAATAATAAGACAGTGAATGTGTTCCTTTATTTCCATGATCAATAGTTTCTGCTTGTGAAAGTTTCACCCAACTATCAGGGGCATGCAAAATTGCAATACCGGACCGATTGGCGTGTAACTATAGGCACGTTTGTTGACAACTTGCTGGCAGCTGATACTTAGTCCGGGATGCGAAGCTGCCTGATTTGCACCGCATAGCCGCCAAAATATCCAAGCGCACCGTTGCTGATATTGCCCAACACCTTTATTGGCACGCCGAACGGATTGCCAAGGTTCTGCTGGTTTTGCTCCCAGGTACGCCAAAAGTCGAAGGTTGCCTTGTCAATATTGCAAAGTTTGACTGCCACCCGCTGCCCACGGCTGAAAAAGCCAAAATCTTCCTGGTCGATAGTTTGATTGCGATTAACACCCCGGAACACCTGAATATCGTACGTGGTGCCATCAATCAGCAGATCATCAAAAACCGAATTGATGCCTGGCAGAAAAACGGAGTCGTTTACACTGGTGAAATACCTGATGTAGTTACCAAATCCCTTGGGATCCGTTACCCGCGACATCACGCTGATTCTGTTGGCAGCCGTAGTACCGGGCGCTTGCTGCCACCACAGCGAGTCGATCCGACGTAAGGTATCTCCGATTCGGGTAGTTGCTTCATAGCGCTGGCCTTCACTTTCTATCAGTAGTTTGTAGGTGGTATTCAACCTGCCCCGCATGGCCAACGCCGGGTTGGCCGGATCGCAGGTGTAAAAACGAATGGTGGTGCCGGCAAATGGCGCCACCACCTCTACAAGGGGCACCTGCCTGCTACCATCGTCAAGGGTAAGCCGGGCGTTGCGAACAAAAAGCTGCTGCACCTGGCTGGCACTTAACTGCTCAAAAAAAGCTGCACTACGGGTGAGGTACACTATCGGTAACTGTCCATTTTCAATCACGCCCTCCACCACCAGCTTGTCCGGAAGCGCCGCCGGGACAACCGCAATTTGCTTTTCGCAGCCAGCCAACAACAGTACCATCACTGCCAAAAGCACACTTCGTTGAAAGAAAAGGGCGCAAAAAGCAAATTTTTTTTTCACAATAAATCGATATGGAATTTGAAACGTGCCTGCTGGCACGAATGACGAAGTTATTACAGTGATTCACAACAACTTGTTGATTTATAGCCAAAAAGCAACATCAATGTTTTCACATTGTTTTTGAGAAATGTCAAAACATCTGCCGAAACGGTAGAAATTCATAAAACAATGTCGAAACATTGATGAAATTATTGAAGGTTTTCGAGCCTAAACATGATAAAGGTTGCATTTTTTTCTACATGCAACTACTACCTTTATTATGTGATAATGATCTAGTGCAGTTGTTCCACGCTGGCTACTTAAACTTTTTCGATTCAATACAAACCCAACGCGTATGGAAAAACATGTACACTACTCCGAGCAAGAAGCCCTGGAAACCAACGATTGGCGTCCTTGGGTGATTCTGGGATTACTGGCAATTGTGATCACATTTGCTCTGTTTTCCTATTAAGCTTCCAATTTTGGCCGACGACCGTTGAGCGGCTTTGTTTCACATGCAGGTGCCAATGTCATTGCAGCCGTTCGCTATTTGGCGTAATGGCTGTGTGCCCGGTAAAGAACCCTTAAAGCGGAAACACTTGTAGCTTGACACAAGCCAGCGAAACGGACCCGGTGGGCCGGAAGCAAAAAAAAGCAGGACTTGCGTCCTGCTTTTCTATTTGTGACTATTTCAAGCCTTATTCTTCGTCGTCGAAGCTCATGACCTGACGGGTGGTAGCCAGTACTTCGTACTCTTCTTTGCTACCCACAATCATGCCTTCAAACTCGCGGAGGCCAGTACCAGCCGGTATCGGATGGCCGGTGATCACGTTCTCCTTCAGGCCCAGCATATCGTCACGCTTGCCATGGATGGCGGCGGTGCTCAATACCTTGGTTGTTTCCTGGAACGAGGCGGCTGAGATCCAGCTTTGTACACCCAGCGAAGCCTTGGTGATACCCAGCAGCACCGGCTTGGCCGTAGCCGGGCGGGCATCCCGCACTTCCAGTAGCTTCTGGTCGGCGCGGCGCAGCAGGCTGTTTTCTTCCCTCAGTTCACGCAGGCTGATGATCTGACCAGGGCGATAGCGGCTGCTGTCACCAGCATCTACTACTACTTTTTTGTCAAAAATCCGGTCGTTTTCATCAATAAAGTCGAAGCGATCTTCCAGGTCTTCTTCCAGGAAACGAGTATCGCCAGCCTCCACAATCTCTACCTTCTTCATCATCTGGCGAACGATCACCTCGATGTGCTTATCGTTGATCTTCACACCTTGCAAACGGTACACTTCCTGAATTTCATTCACCACATACTCCTGCACGGCAAAAGGACCTTTGATAGACAGGATGTCTGCTGGTGAAATACTTCCATCGGACAGCGGTGCACCAGCCTTGATGAAGTCGCCATCCTGCGCCAGGATCTGGCGGGTCAGCGGCACCAGGTACTTTTTCACGGCGCCATCTTTGGCTTCCACAATGATCTCGCGGTTGCCACGCTTGATGCTTCCGAAAGTAACCACACCATCGATTTCGCTTACAATAGCCGGGTTGCTCGGGTTACGTGCTTCAAACAGTTCGGTTACACGAGGAAGACCACCAGTGATGTCACGCAGCTTGCTCAAAATCCGCGGGATTTTTGCCAATACAGTACCGCTTTTTACTTCGGTACCAGCGTCTACACTCAAGTGGGCCCCTACCGGCAGGTTGTACAGCTTCACATCCTTGCCTTCAATCTTGATGGCAGGGATCTTTGTACGGTCCTTCGTTTCAATTACCACTTTCTCGCGGTGACCGGTTTGGTCGTCAGCTTCTTCGCGGTAAGTAACACCCTCGATGATATTGTCGAATGCAACGGTACCATTGATTTCAGCAATGATGACGTTGTTGAACGGGTCCCAGCTACAAATCACATCACCCTTTTTGATTTTCTGACCGTTTTTCACCGTCAGGATAGAACCATAGGGGATATTGTTGGTGCTCAGCAGGCGCTCACCCTTCTCGTCCATGATCCGGATTTCACCGGTACGGCCAATTACGAAGTTGGCTTCTTCGCCCTGGGCGTTTTCACCCTTTACTGTACGCACACCATCAAACTGTACCAGGCCATCGAACTTAGAAGGCAGGGTGCTTTCTACCGAAGCAGAGCCAGCCACACCACCTACGTGGAAGGTACGAAGAGTCAGCTGTGTACCCGGTTCACCAATCGACTGGGCGGCTATGATACCCAC
>JALOMC010000180.1 GCA_025455665.1 Chitinophagaceae bacterium
CTGATGAGCATGGGCAATGGTACCGGTTTTTTAACAGCCAGTACCCAGCTGGTAAAAAAGCAAGGCTGGCGTATCGGACAAGCGTTGAAAGTGAAGCTGGAAGAAGACCGGGACGAAGAGGTGTTTCCCATGTCGGACGAAATGCGGGAGGTACTGGCGACTGATGCAGCAGCCGCGGAGCTTTTTTACAGCCTTACACCGGGCAAGCAGCGGGGGCTCATTCATTTTGTAAACACGGCCAAAAGCTCGCAGGTGCGTATTGAGCGGGCACTGGCCATCGCTACCAACCTGCAGCAATATGGCACCAAAGGCAGCCTGCCCGACCTTACCCGTAAGACAAAGAGTGTATAGCAAAGCCCGTAATGCTTTATTTTTCAGCCAAATTAATGGCATGAAAAAACTGTTGGCACTCCTGCTGCCGCTAGCGGCTACCACCACTTTTGCACAGCGCAATGGCGACCCCAAACTGACCGAACTGTGGGAACCGAAAGCCCCGATTGTAACACCGGGCAAAACAGCCGCAGATGCTCCTTCTGATGCCATGGTGCTGTTTGATGGCCGCGACCTGCAACAATGGGAAAGCGACAAAGGCGGCCCCGCCCCGTGGACAGTGGGCGATGGCGCCATGACAGTAAAACCTCAATCGGGCGGCATCCGCACCCGGCAGGGCTTTGGCGACTGCCAGCTGCACATAGAGTGGCGAACACCGGCAGTAGTAAAAGGCGAAGGGCAGATGCGTGGCAACAGCGGTATTTTTTTTATGGGCCGCTACGAACTGCAGGTATTGGATAGCTATAACAATACTACGTACAGTAACGGGCAGGCCGCCAGCATGTACAAACAACATATTCCGCTGGCCAATGTCAGCCGGCCACCTGGCGAGTGGCAGAGCTACGATGTCATTTTTACCGCTCCGCGTTTTTACGAAGATGGCCGGGTAAAATCAGCAGCCCGTATCACTGTGTTTCACAATGGCGTATTGGTTCAAAACAATGTAGAAATTTGGGGGCAGACACAGTTTATAGGCGTGGCCAACTACGAAAAGCATGCCGATAAAGCACCACTCGGTTTGCAAGATCATGGCGACCCGGTGAGCTTCCGCAATATCTGGATAAGACCACTGTAAGAAAAACCTGTGACTGACTTTATAGTGGCTCGTACTTAAATTTTTGACCACCCAGAGAGGCCTCGTACATGAGGCCTTTTTTGGCCATGGTAAAAACGGCTACTCCCTCGTTGTACTTCGCATTGGCCGCTACTCCGCTGGATACAGCTACCGCCGAAGCCTGCGCTGAGAATTCAAATTTGTTTTCCTTGAAACGATTGAGCTGCTCATGCCCTTCAAAAAAAATCACTTCGCGGTAGGCTTGTCCACCCGCCTGTAGCCCAATGGTCACTTGCACAAAATTGGCCCGGCCAGCTGCCACCCCTTTTTCGTACAAAATACCATGCCCCGATGCACCGCCTATTCCTAATCCACCCTTGCCCACATTTGGGAAAATGACGTAGCCTGCTGCCTGCTTAAAAAATTTTGAAAGACTTTCATCCTGCTTTAAAAAAGCAGCCTTGGCATCGGCTGCATCTTCCATCAGGCTTTTCAATTTTTTGTCTTGTGCACGGAGGCTCACGAGCAGCAGTGCTGCCAGCAGCGTGGCTACTAGTTGTTTTTGCATGTGGCGGGTGTTTTTAGTTGTTGAAATCTACAACATTCAGCCGGCCCTTGCAAGCCATGCGACTGGGCCACTATCACGCAGCTGCCAGAGCAGCTACCAGCGCTGCCACCAGGGTACTGAAGGTAGCATGCGCATTGTTGCAAAGCACGATAATGGTGTAGCGCTTATCGATGCAGCGAATGATTTGGGTGCTATAGCCGGGATTATCGCCGTTGTGCTTTACAATGCGGCCTAATTGCGGATGTTGTTCCAGATCCCAGCCAAATCCATAATCACTTAGCTGTCCGCTGCTCAGTTTGGTGGCAGAAAATGCCTGTGACAGTGTGGCGTTGCTCACCAGCTTTTGCTTGTACAAGGCACGGTCCCAGCGTAGCAGGTCGGTAGCGGTGCTGCTGATACGGCCGGGGCCTTTCCGATTGCCCAACCATACCGTATAGTCGCTGCTGCGAAACTTATTGGCATTCACATATTCCCCTAAAAAGTCTTTCATATGCCCGGCCGCAAAGTTGACCATCGCTGCCTTGGCTTCCAGGGTGCGTATATCGGTATGGCGCATGCGTAGCGGTTTGAAAATGCGCCGCCGCATCAGGTCAATAAAATCTTCGCCGCTGGCTTTTTCAGCAATGCTGGCCAATAGCAGGTAGCCGGTGTTGCTATACGCATATTGCTCACCCGGCGCAAACAGGGCAGGTGGAGCATACTTGCACAGCAGGTGGATACAATCATCGTTGCCGGCTATCTTTTGCTTATCCCAGTGCGCATCCATTACCGCCTGGTAATCGGGCAGGCCGCTTGTATGCGTTAGCAAATGGCGGATAGTGATACCTGGATAGGGCAAGCTGATGTAGCGGCCCACCGTATCATCGTAGCGCAGTTTGCCTTCTTCAGCCATCATCATCATCATCATGGCAGTAAACTGTTTGGATACCGATGCCAGCTCAAACACATCATCAAACTGTAGTAGTTCTTTGGTTTCAAAATGCCGGTAGCCATGCACGGCTTTCAATACCGGCTTTCCATTTTTTGCTACCAGTACCACGCCGCTAAAGCCTTTGGCTACTGCGCTATCTACTGCTGCCTGCATTGCTGCATGCTGCCCGCCAGCCACGGCAGTGCAGGCCAACATGATGAGCAGCAGCCACCCTTGCTTGTACAACATTTTTTCTGGTTTTTTTGAATGGGTTGAAAGGTAGCGCCATACCCCTACAGTCAGCTGTGTGGCAGCAAAAAACTGGCAGTGTTTACCAAAGCTGAAGCGGGGCAGCTGCCACCATGGAAAACAAAAAAAATGCACCGGCCGAAACCGGTGCAGTACGTTGCTACCAATAGTCAGGATGGCTACTAACAGCGATGATTATTCTTTGATATCAGTGGTCACTTTGGGTACCTCTTTTGTCCATACGCTCACATCCAGCTTACGTGGGGTGGGGTACACTTCATCCAGCGTACTACCATCATACAGCCTGCCATTTTTTACCACATAGCGAATGCTATTGGTATGACGAATGTTCTCGAGCGGATTTTGATCCATGATCACGAGGTCGGCCAGTTTGCCAGGCTCAATGCTGCCCAACTCCTTATCGAGGCCCAAAGCGGTAGCGCCCAAAATGGTAGCTGTACGTAAAGCGTTGAGATTGCTCATGCCGCCGCTGGCCACACTCCACAGCTCCCAATGGTAGCCCAGCCCTTGTAGCTGTCCGTGGCTGCCTACACCTGCCAGGCCGCCCTGCTGAACGATGCTATTGATGCCTTTGGCATGCTTCTGAAACACATGGTCATCGGGCGTAAACCAGCCACCGAGGCCGCCCACTCGCCTGCGAGACTTACTGCTTAGCTCTTCATACGGCGTAAAGCGATTCAGCTTCGGATCTTTCACCGGGCTCTCTGTAGTGTAGTAGTAGTTTTCGGCCCAGGGGCCACCGTAGGCTACCAACAGCGTGGGGGTTACCGCCATCTTGCTTTCAGCCACTGTCTTCGTTACATCGGCATACAGCGGGTGAATAGGAATGGCATGCTCGTGACCGGGATAGCCGTCGAACAGCTGGGTCATGTTCAGCTTGTAGTCGAGGCCGCCTTCCGTAGTGGGCATCAGCTGTTGTTCTTTAGCTGCTTGTATCACCCACTGGCGGTGCTGCCGGTTGCCCACCAGGTACATTTTTATGTACTGGGTATTGTAATACTTGCTGTATTGCTTCAGCACATTCTTGGTTTGCTCATAGCTCTGCAGGTTGTACATCCAAAAGCCTACGCCGGGGCCGGTGCTGTACACCCGCGGGCCGGGCATCATACCAGCTTCCACCATGTCGCTGTAGGTCAGCACGTCGGTAGTGGCCGTTTGCGGATCGCGGGTAGTGGTAACGCCATAGGCCAGGTTGGCGGCGTATATCCAAATGCTGTTTTTGTGAAGGCCCCACTGCGGCCACATATGCGAGTGGGTATCTACAAAACCGGGGGTGATCGTTTTACCTGTACAGTCTACCTCTTTGGTACCAGCCGGCACCTGCAGCGTACCGCTTGGGCCCACAGCTTTTATGCGGTTGTTTACTATCAGTACATCGCCACGTTCTATCACTTCATCGCCCTTCATGCTTACCAGCCGGGCGTTTTTCAGCAGCAGGCTGCCATTCGGCATGTCTTTGGCATAGTACACTTTCACCTGTGTTTCTTCGGGCGTGTACTTTTCCCGCTTTTTCAGCTCGGCTTTGGCCACACTATCGGCTTTGGCTTTGGTGGTATCAGCTTTGTACACGGCAGCTACAGAGTCTTTTGCTTTTTTCGCCAGGCTATCGGCCAGTTTTTTTGCATCCGGGCCTTTGGCCATCAGTGTTTTGATGCTGTCGGCAGTTCGCAGGGCTTCCGCTTTTTTGGCAGCCTTTACACTGTCTTCTATCTGGCGGGCCCGGGCCACATCGTACACCCAGTGTCCATTGCCCAGGCTCCAATGCACTTTTTTACCATCGGCTTCCCAGGCAGGCCATTCGCCGCCCACTTCGGTCAGTTGTCGCGATGGAAAGCTGGCCGCAGTGGGTTCACCCACGTTGATGTTGACCACCTTGCCTGCTTCGGGCAGGGTTACCACATACACATTGTTGTTTACCTGGGCCAGGGCCATGTTGCCTACCGGCGCCATCAGAATGGTGCCGGCCGGTGTAGGCATGTTTTGTGGTTCCCGCATGCTGCTACCTTCTGGCAGCATACAATAGTTTACCGGGTCGGCCGTCATCATGGGCTTACCCATCACGTAGCGGATGCCGGGTAATGCTTCGTCGGCCGTAGGCAGTTCGCGGGTATGGCCATGGCCACTATGGTCATCGGCATCAGCCACGGAGCCAAATGTGGTGATGCCAGAAATGCGGGCATATACTTTTTCATCGTGCCCTTGCCAGTTTACACTGAGCAATGCACCGCCTGCACCGTTCAGAAATACACGGGTGGTGTCTTTGGTAAAATGGACATTGCCCCGGTCGTTCGGCACATCAATCTTGGTCATCGTGCCCCCCGTGGCAGGCATCCACATCAACTGCCCTTCCGATCCATCAAAGAAGGGGTCTTCCGAATCTTTGAATACCCGCTTGGATGCTTTGAAAAACGCAATGCGGTTGTTGTAGCTCCAGGCCGGCTGCATGTAAAATGCTGCTTCGCCAGAGAGGCGGGTTACGACGGGCTTTGCCCCCAGCGTGGCTTTGTACAAATGCCCGCCTTCCTTTTCATCCCAGGTTACAAATACCAGCTGTTTGCCATCGGGGCTCCAGGCCGGCATGGCTTCTACAAAGTTGTGCGCCGTTACCCGTTGTGGCGTGCCGCCGGGATAGTTCATCACATACAAGCGATTGAGTACGGTAAAGGCCAGCTGCTTGCCATCGGGACTGGGCACGGCATCGCGTATTTGCGTGGCCAGTGCATGGCTGGTGTCTTTCACCGGATAATTGAAGTACAAGCGGGGCCCCATTTCGAGCCTTACATCTACCTGCATATTGATGGCCAATGCTGCC